>CAZUDR010000090.1:0-9784 GCA_964618715.1 uncultured Undibacter sp.
CGCGCGCCTTCCGCCGCGCGGTCGACGAACTGGTGCAGCCTTGGGCCGGCATGAAGATCGACAAGATCGCCGGCATCGAGGCGCGCGGCTTCATCCTCGGCGGCGCGGTGGCGCATCAGGTGTCGGCCGGCTTCGTGCCGATCCGCAAGAAGGGCAAGCTTCCCCATAAAAGGGTGAGCATGACTTATGCGCTGGAATACGGCGAGGACGAGATCGAGGTGCACGCCGACGCGCTGGTGGCCGGCGAGCGCGTGGTGCTGGTCGACGACCTGATCGCCACCGGCGGCACCGCGGAGGCGGCGGTGAAGCTGCTGCGCCAGCTCGGCGCCGAGGTGCTGGCGGCCTGCTTTGTCATCGATCTGCCGGAGCTCGGCGGCGCCGAGCGCCTGCGCAAGATCGGCGTGCCGGTGAGCACGCTGGTGTCATTCGAGGGGCATTAGGACGCTTGTCCGCAAATCTGCATCAGAAATGCCGATGCCGGCTTGTTGTTGATGTCCGCTGGTAACCTGTCGCGGACGTGCCACCTGACGAGTTCGCCTATCTGGAGAATCCGGCTTTTGTCAGGGCTTGGGCCAGACGGACGGAATCCTCCTGACGCTCCAGCCGCATAAAGCGAAGAAATCCGGTAATTGTGAAATCAGGTTTTGCCGCGAGCACCCTGGCAGCCGCATCTTGGGCTTCATCATCGCGTCCCGTCGCCGCGGCAACGGCGGCAAGCATCTCATACCCGGCGGGAAAACCGGGGAGCCGGTGGGCAGCATCTCGCAAGGGCTCGATTGCCTCCTCGTCTTGCCCCGCCAGAAAGAGGCTCAATCCGAGATAGAAGCGGTAGCGAAGCGGATAAAGCGGGTCGAGACGCATTGCGCGCTGCATGTAGTCAATTGCCTCGGCCGCGCGGCCTGCGCTGGCAAGCAGAAAAGCAAGCCGGCCGTCGACGAAATTAGGGTTGATTTCGGCGGCACGCTCGAACGCGCCAAGGCCGGCGCTTGGGCCCCGTTGCCAATGAAGCATCCAGCCAAGCGTCGCCCATGCTTCGGCGCGTGCCGGATCGATATCCACCGCCTGCTGCGCCAGCTGCTGCGCGCGATCCAGAACCGCCTGTCGATTAAACGCACCCTTGATCGATTCGTTCGTGAGCGGTTTCAGCCAACTGGTCCAATAGGTCAATGCAAGCCCCTGGAGCGCAGGCGCGTAGTCGGGATCATTTGTCAGCGCCTTTTCGTATTCCGATCGCGCCGCGATCACGACGGCTCCCGTCTTGTCCCGTGGAGCGCGCTTCATGATCGCGTTGCCACGCAGGGTATGATCGTAGGCGGCCCAGTTCGCGGCCGGCGTACGCGCAATCCTGTCAAGCTCGGATTTGTTGATGTGGGAAACCAGCCGCACGACGATCGTTCGGGTAACATCGTCCTGGACGGCAAAAATGCCGCTCAGGGGATGGTCGTAATTCTCCGCCCAGATCTGCGCGCCGTTGCTCGTGTCAGTGAGCCGCGCCGTAATTCGCAGACGCTCGGCGTCTTTGCGGACGCTGCCTTCCAGCAGATATCGCACGCCCAGCTGGCGACCGATCTGGGGTGCATCAATCTCCTTTCCTTTGTACCTGGATGCGGAGTTGGACGCGATCACGAGGAGTTCCCGGAATTTCGAAAGACTTGTTGTCAGATCCTGCGACAGACCGTCGCTGAAATAATCCTGTCCCGCATCACCGCTCATATTCTTGAATGGCAGAACGGCAATGGACGGGCGATCGCGAAGGGCCGCACCCGGCGGATTGCGCCATATTCCCTGGAAGCCCCAAGTGGCGACCATCAAGAGCAATGCCGCCACCAGCATCGAGCCTGCAAAGGCCCATCTGTTGCCCCAGCTGGGCCGAATAGCGCCGTCACCGGGCGGGGCGGCCATATGCGACGCCAGATTATCGCCGGGCGCGAGCGTTACCGGGGCTGTAAAGACATAGCCGCGCCCGGGAACTGTCTTGATGATCTGCTTGCCGCCCTCGCCAAGCGCCTGGCGGATGTCGCTTACACAGCGCGCCAGCGAGTCGTCCGTGGCGACAACGTTGGGCCAGACGATTCCGATGATCTCGTCTTTGGTCGCGAGCCTGCCGTGCTGTTCGGCAAGATACCACAACACGTCGAAGCTTTTCGGGCGCAGGTCAATCACACGTTCGCCGGCCAGCAGGCAGCGTCGCCTCAGGTCCAGCGTGAAACCTTCAAAGTGGACGAATTGCGCAATGGCTGCGTCCATGGCCGATATCGTCCGATCCTCGACCGCGACATTCTAGTCCGACTTTCAAGTCTTTTCAGCCGATTTCAACGAAGTTTCAGGACCCGTCACCGCTGCGGGATTATGGGAGTCAATTGAGTCACTTCGAAAGAGCACGTTGGTCGGATCGAGCGGCCAGGCTGGCAAAAGGAGGATGAAATGAAGAACACATCGTTTCCGCTGTCGTTATGCGCGATGATCGTTTTCTCGTTTGCTTTTGCCGGTTCTGCCAAGGCCCAGAATGAATGGATCGACATTACGGATCCCGGCGAGGTTCGGAAGCTCGTTAGCGGGAAGACTATCGATGGCAAGCACTTCACGCAGTATTTTCGCCAGGATGGAAACGCGGCGGTCGATTTTGGCGGTCCGGTTTATCCGGCCTTGTCGATTCGCAAGTGGACGGTCAAGGGCGATGGCCAATTGTGCGTGGCACCGTTCGCGAAGCCGGACAAGGTCAGCGACTGTTATACATTTCAGCGCGCGTCAGGGAATCCACCGAAGTATCGATACAGGTCGAGAACCGGGCTCCATGATTTTGAGGTCATCGATACGGTTCCAGCGAAGCTCTCAAAGGCGGTAAAGGACACGGCAGGCGCGTCGCAGTAAGCGCTGCGCATGTCTGGTTTTGGTTATCACCCCACAAGCGGATTTCGAAGATGCTTTGATCCGCCGGACGTGGGCCTTTGCGGACCAGAAACCCGGCCTGGCTTGCGCGATTTAGGGCCGCCGCGGCCCCCAGGGGCCGGGGATGGGACTATCCGGCGGCGCGCTCCACGGACCTCCCGAAGGTTCGCCTTGCTGCCGGCCGGTCATCGGCCCCCAAGGCCCTGACGGGTGCGGCTGCTGCTCCCCGCTCCTCTCCGGCCCGGCGATCTCCGGCAGCGCCAGCGGACCGGGATCGTGGCCGCCGGCGTAGTCGATCAGCGCCTTGACCCGTGCGTCGATCGACGGGTGAGTGGCGAACAGGTCGGTGAAACCGGAGCGCGGGTTGTCGACGCACATTTCCATCACCGCCGAGGTGGCGTTCGGCAATTCTCCGCGGCCCTCGATCTTGCGCAACGCCGCGATCATGGCGTCCGAATTTTTGGTCAGTTCGACCGCGCCGGCGTCGGCGAGGTATTCGCGCTTGCGCGAGAGCGAAAAGCGGATCACCACCGAGAGGATCCAGGCCAGCACGATCAGCGAAATCGCGATGACGATGGCGATTGCTGCGCCACCCTTGCGGTCACCGCCGCCGCCGCGTCCGCGATAGAACGAGGCGCGGAAGAACAGGCGGAACACCAGCTCGCCGAAGAAGGAGATGACGCCGGCGATGATCACCGCGATCACCATCATGCGCACGTCGCCGTTGCGGATGTGCGTGAGCTCGTGGCCGAGCACGGCCTCGACCTCGGCGTCGTCGAGCCGGTCGATCAGCCCGCGCGTCACCGTGATCGAATATTGCTTCTCGTTGAGGCCGGTGGCGAAGGCGTTGAGCGGGGCCTCCTCGGCGATGCGCAGGGCGGGCATGGGGATGCCGCGCGAGATGCACAGGTTCTCGAGCAGGTTGTAGATGCGCGGCTCCTCGTTGCGCGTGACCACGTGGCCGCCGGTGATCGCATCGATCATCGACTGGTGGAACTTGTAGGCGATGGCAATCCAGATGGCGGCGCCGATGGTGGCAAAGGGCAGGGCCTTGATCCAGTCGTAGGCCGCCGCGCGCAGCAACTCGTCGAGCGGCGCGTCGGCGAGGAGCGCCTCGGCGAGCAGCGCGCCGGCATAGAACATGACATAGACCAGCACGAACAGGCCGATCAGCAGCGCGATCGAGCGGCGCCGGTTGGAGCGGATATGCGTATAGAGACCGTAGGCGGCCATGGCAGTGTCCCGTCATTCCGGGACGCGCCGAAGGCGCGGGCCCGGAATCCATGACCGTGGTCTGTGGTCATGGATTCCGGTTTCGCGGCCTGCCGGCCCCGGAACGGCAACGCTAGAACTTCACGCTCGGCGCGGTCTCCAGCTGCGTGCGCGTCTCGCCAAGATCGAAGAACGTGTGCGGATGGAATCCGAAGCTGGCGGCAAACAGCGCGGCCGGGAATTGCTGGATACCGGTATTGTATTCCTGTACCGCATTGTTGAAGAACCGGCGCGCGGCGGCCAGCTTGTTTTCGATGTCGGCCAGTTCGGTCTGCAACTGCTGGAAGTTCGTGTTCGCCTTCAGGTCCGGATAGTTCTCCGCCAGCGCGAACAGTTGCCGCAGCGCGCCGGTGAGCATGTTCTCCGCCTGCACTTTCTGATCGAGCCCGGGCGCGGCGACGGCGGTGTTGCGCGCCTGAACCACCGCTTCCAGGGTTCCGCGCTCGTGCGCGGCGTAGCCCTTTACCGTCTCCACCAGATTGGGAACCAGATCGTGGCGTTGCTTGAGCTGCACGTCGATATCGGCGAAAGCCTGATTGACGCGCTGCCGCATGGCGACAAGGCCGTTGTAGATCGTGATCACCCAGATCACGAGTGCGGCGAGGACGCCGAGGACGATCCAGGCAGTGGTGGACATGGGAGCTGGCTCCTGATGGGGATTCGGGGCGGAAAATGCCTATCCTAGATGGTCCGGCGGCGGAAAAGCGGCAGGGGAACCGGCTTGCCCTCGACCGGGGCGATTTCTAACTGGCTGGACCGCAACAAAAAAAGACCCCGAACCGAGGTTCGGGGTCTCATCGCCAGACGGCTATTCGGGGGGTAAGGGGGGAGCCGCCCGACTTAAGCTACGGCGTCAACGTCAGCCCCGGGGTTTGGTTCCCCGGTTCGCAAAAAACTTCGCGGACCGGTCGGGGCGCGAATGCTGCCGGGTGGGGGGGTGCTCATCAAAGAGGCGGGCACCGGCCTTTGTGGCCCCTGGCGGATGCCTGTTTGTGTCGCGGCACATGTCCGTATGCCGGGTAAAGCGGACGCGACGCCGACATGCCGAAGATGTCTGCCTTGACCCTCGGCGGACTCGCGCGACCCGCTCAAGCGGGTCCGTTGTCAGATGTGACGCGTGCGCTACGGCGGAACGAAATCTCGGAATCAAACGGGCCGGGACAAGGCGCGTGTCCTGCGATCGAAGGCGTATGCCTGACGACGTCTCGCGGGACCAGGCAATGTGTTTTGGACGTCGATGGCGGGCGGGTCTCTCCGTCTCTTCCTGGCTTGCTACATCGGCCAATGGCTATTGTCCTTGCGCGATTGGACAGGAGGTTACGTTTTCACGCCGTGCCAGAATCCACTTGCAATCCCTGACCTCTGCTCTTGCAACCATCGCTTGACTCCATTGTAGCTCGCCCCGAAACTCGCCCACCCGGCTTGCCCACCGGAGCTTCCTGCGAGGCGTCGAGGCACACCAGTCGATCGAGACTCACCTGGACGGAGAACGCACCGGTCGAAGCCCCGGGACTTCACACTGTGCCGCATCGTCATCCGGTCGATGATCGGGGCGAACAAATGATCCCCTGCCCGAACAACGAGGCGGGACGAGATAATTGTCCGAAGACAACGACAACGGAGGAAACGGCGATGACGAGGAGACACTTCAGATACCGGCCCGGACTGCTGCTGGCCGCCGTGGCGGCCCTGTCCCTGGCCGCTCTCGCGAGCGGCCCAGCCGGCGCGGGCGACTACCCGGACCATGACATCACGTTCATCGTTCCGTATTCGCCGGGCGGCGGATCCGATCAGCAGGCGCGCCGGCTGCAACCGGGCCTGCAGGAAGCGCTCGGCGTCAATATCCGTATTGTTTACAAGACCGGCGGCGGCGGCGCGATCGGATTCAACGAACTGTACCGTTCCAAGCCGGACGGCTACACGATCTCCAACGTGGTCGTCCCGAACATCATCGTGACGGCCAAAGGCAAAGACGTCGGCTACAAGCCGGATGAGTTCGCCTATATCGGAATGACGGCACAGGCCGTCGGCGCCCTGATGGTTCCCAAGGGCAGCAAGTTCAAGAGCCTGAAGGACTTCGTCGACTTCGCGAAGGCGAACCCGGGCAAGGTGACGGTCGCCGGCGTCGGCGGCACGGGCGAGGTGAACACGGCCAATCTCATGAAAGTGCTCGGAGTCGAGATCAGCTATGTGCCGGTCTCGGGCGGCGTGGGCAAGATGGTGCCCATGCTGGCCGGCAAACACGTCGATGCCGGCGTCACTTCGTCCTCGCATGCCGTCAAGCATGCGGCGATTTTGGACACGCTTGTCCTCGCCGGCGATTCAACTTCGGAATCACTGCCGGGTGTCCCGAACGAGCCGCGTTGGACCTATACGACGACTTGGGGAGTCATGGCGCCTCCCGGAACGCCAGAAGAGATCGTTGCAAAACTCAACGATGCTCTTAACAAGGCGACCCCTCCTGTCAGGGCCATGGTGATCAAAAACGGCCTCACGCCGATGAAGCAGACACCGGAAGAGGCCAGGAAATTCATCGAGAAGGCCATCGCGAACAACTGAAATCGCGATGTTTGAGTTGTGAACTGTCCTGGCGCCGGAAGCCCTGGTGCCAGGACGGTTATGCGCCGATCGGGACGTGCATGATCTCCTGACGGTTGTTGCCTGCCGGCGGGGCGCGACGGGAATGCTCTTAAGGATGTGCCCGGAAAACGGACTCTATCGCGGCGTTAGCGCCACCATGCTCCCAGAGGTGTCTTGATGTTGGAAGGTCTAATGGCCGCGCTCCAGCCGTCTTTCATTTTCTGGCTCACCGTGGGGGTCATGATGGGCATGGTGGTCGGCACGCTGCCGGGCCTCACCGCCACGATGGGCACGGCGTTGCTCGTACCCTTCACATTCGCCCTGCCGACGGGTGCAGGCCTTGCGATGTTGGGCGGGCTTTATGTTTGCGCGATGTTCTCGGACGCCATTCCGGCCGTGCTGGTGAACACCCCGGGAACGCCGTCCGCGATGGCCACCGCTTTCGACGGCCACCCCATGACGCTGCAAGGAAGGGGACAGGAGGCCATCGTGGCAGCCTGCTTCAGCTCGGCGCTCGGGACGCTGTTCGGCGCCGCATGCTATCTTCTGCTGGCCTGGCCGATGATCACGGTCGCACTGAAATTCGGCCCCCCCGAATTTTTCTGGCTGGGGGTGTTCGCGCTGACCATCATCGGCAGCCTGGCCGGCAAGTCGGTGCTGAAGGGTCTCGCCGGCGGCGCCATCGGTCTTCTTATCAGCTCGATCGGCATAAGCCATGCCAACGAGGTGGCGCGCTTTACGTTCGGCATTCCGGAGCTTCAGGGCGGCGTCTCCCTCGTTGCCGCGTTGATCGGTGTCTTTGCTGTTCCGCAGGTTCTTTCGATGATTGCCGAGATGCGGAAGAAGGAATCCATCACCGAGTACAAACCCCAGCCGGGCGTGACCCTGAAGACGATCGTGAAGGTGCTCTCTGAACCGGTGCACTTTTTCCGCTCCGCGGTGATTGGCAGCTTCGTCGGAATCCTGCCCGGTGCCGGCGGCCCGATCGCCGCGCTGGTCTCCTACAACGAGGCGGTGCGCTGGAGCAGGGACAAGAGCCAATACGGCAAGGGCGACCTGCGCGGCGTGACGGCATCGGAGATTGCGAACAACGCCTGCGCGCCGGCATCGCTGATCCCGCTGGTGACGCTGGGTGTGCCGGGCTCTTCGCCCGCCGCGGTCATCGCCGGCGCGCTCATGCTGCGCGGCCTCAACCCGGGTCCGCAGCTCTTCCAGAGTGACGGAACGCTCGTGTTTCAGTTCGGCTGGTCGCTCATGCTGGCCGGAGTGATGACGTTCGCCGTCGGGATCTTGTTTGCGCCCCTGATGATCCGCGTCGTGAGCATCCCCTTGCGGCTGCTGGCACCCATCATCTTTTTCCTGGCCGTGATCGGGGCCTATGCAATCAGAAACGATATCTTCGACGTTTACATGATGTTCGGCCTTGGCGTGCTCGTTTTCCTGATCAGACCGCTGGGCATTCACCCCGGTCCCATCGGCCTCGGCATCATTCTGGGGCCCATCATCGAGCCTTCGCTCGTGCAGGCGCTCTACATATCCAATGCATCGTCTGTTGGCAGCGTTTTCTTCACCGGTACGATCAACATAGTGCTCATAGCGGTCACGGCCCTCTCGGTTTTACTGGTGGCAGTGACGCGTTTCAGGGATCGGGCGCGAGAACGTGCTGGCGAAACACTTGAGGTCGCATAGACGGCCGATGAAGCGGAAGAAGAAGGCGGCATGCAAAAACTGATGGACCGAGACCTGCTCGCTGCGCTGGTCCTATTCATTATCGGTTCAATAGCATTGGCCAATGCGGGCGCCGATCTGATGAACTGGGCATTCCCGCTCCTGGCGGCTTACTTTGTCATGTTCGCCGCGACACTCCTGGTTGCGCGCGCTATCTTCGCGGTAATCGCAAAGCGCGAGCCGGACATCATTCACATAAAAGCGGAAGACAGGGTCGTTTGGCTGGACGTATTCACGTTCCTGGTGATTGCACTTGGCTATTTGCTGGTCTTGTACCATCTCGGATTCTGGGTCGCGAGCTTCCTGATGTTGTCGCTGGTATCGCTCTATCTGACGCAGGACAAGACGCGCCACAACGTGGCACTCGCGATTGTCGTGCCACTGGCGACCTGCGTCGTCGCCTACGTCGTCTTCCAGCACGTGTTCTACGTGCCGGTGCCGCAGGCGGACTGGTGGCCGCTTGCGGGATGAGCGGAGCCGCACCGGCCGGAGTGGAGGCGTTGGCGCAATGAAAACGGACACGCAGGCCGCTGCCGCCGACGCGGCCATGGACGCCATCCTGATCGAGCGGGACGTCGCGGTGTCCATGCGCGACGGGGCCCAGCTGATGGCCGACGTGTTCCGCCCCAAGGGCACAGAAAAAGTACCGGCGATCCTCAATCTCGGGCCCTACCAGAAGGACAAGCTGTGGGTGGTGCCGGACACGCTGGAAGAAAAACAGAACGACTGGATGAACTGGGAGACGATCAACCCGGAATGGTGGGTGCCGCGCGGCTATGCCGCCGTGCGGATTGACGGGCGCGGCAGCGGCAGGAGCGAGGGTCAGTGCGAGCCGTGGTCGCGGGCCGAGGCGGTCGACTTCCATGACGCCATCGAGTGGGCGGCGGCGCAGCCCTGGTGCAACGGCAAGATCGGCCTGCTCGGCATTTCCTACTACGCCATCAACCAGTGGTTTGTCGCCAACCTGCAGCCGCCCTCGCTGAAGGCGATCATCCCCTGGGAAGGCTTCGCCGATCTTTACCGCGACGCGCTCTACCACGGCGGCATCCTCAGCGTATTCATGACCAACTGGTTCACCGCGCACATGATGCACCACAAGCTCGGGCGCGCCTCGCAGCACCTGCCCGACGCCTGGAAGGTGAACACGCTCGACTTCTGGCTCTCCAACAGTCTCGACAGCGGCGCCTTCGCCGGCGCGCAGGCGCAGTGGGACCGGATCACCGTGCCGTTCTACACGGTCGGCAACTGGACCGGCTTCGGGCTGCACCTGCGCGGCAACACCGAGGCCTTCATGCGCTCGCCCTCCCCGCACAAG
>CAZUDR010000091.1:0-4063 GCA_964618715.1 uncultured Undibacter sp.
AGCCGCACTGCGGTACCTGCTCGACAATCCACGCCTTCTGCAGCGGATGGTCGCTGTTGGCGGACAGGCCCTCGATAGTGGTAACCGCCCGTCCGGCCACCGCCGACACCGGCGTCACGCAGGATCGGGTTGGCGCCCCGTCGACGTGGACGGTGCAGGCGCCGCACAGCGCGGCTCCGCACCCGTACTTTGTTCCGGTCAGGCCGACGTGTTCGCGGACAACCCAGAGCAGCGGGGTATCCGGATCGGCCTCGACCGTGACGCCCGTGTTGTTCAGGGTGAAGGAAACCATGACACCTCCCGTGTTCGCCCCGGCGATGTATCGGCGGCCTCCCGCGGGCACGTCGCGGGATCGGCGGTAATACTGAGGTCGGGCGCTGGTTGTCCGATGTGCGAGAAGCTCCGCATCCCGGATGGGCCGGTGGCAGCCCGCTCGTCGCCGGCCTGTCACCTGGCTCGTCGGGCGGAATCTAGCAAACCGCCCGGAAAGGGCGCATCACAAAATAGTCAGCAATTGCCGGCTCGACGGCGACGGCGGTACCGCGGTGTTGCCGCCGGGGCGCCTTTTCGGCTGAAGCGTATGCCCGTATTCGGGAGCGCAAAATGAACGTCCCGATATGCCCGCCCGAACCCCGGTCCTGACGCGTGGTCGGCGTCCTCCCGGGCGACGCGAGCAAATTCAGCAAGTTTCGTCCACGCCCGGTCGGTGTTATGCTTTGACTTTGGCCCGGATCGGAAAGGTGAACGCCATGGCCTCGCGTTACCCTTCTCTTGGTCTCAGTACCACGCTGATCCTGCTCGCAAGCACGTGCACGGCTTTCGCCGACAGTACCTGCTATTGCCGCACGTCAACCGGCGAACGTGTGGCGGTCGGCGACATTGCCTGCCTGAAAACGAATGACGGCATGCAGGAAGCACGTTGCGGATTCGTTTTGAATAACACGGCCTGGAAGCTCACCGGTAATCCATGTCCGCTGGCATGGCATGGCAACAGACAGGGCAAGAGCACCGAACTCGCAATAGTTCTTGGTCGCTGATCATTGATCCGGGCGCGCGCCGCCGCGCGCCCGGGCAGACATCAAGTTGCGGAATGGAAGCGGAAAGTACCTTCCATATGCAACAGATCCATCTCCGCTCCTGCTGCGGGGAGCCCGGCGTGGAACGATAAATCGCATCTCGGACCAGACGACAGGAGTTGTCAGCCAACACCGCTATTCGCGGGCAAAACGAGACCAACATCGCGACAACACGGACCATGGTTTTCCAGTCGGATGTCCGTCGCCGGACAGTCCGATCAAGGAGGAAACATGCAGACATGTTTCAAGCCTGCCGCCAAGGTTGCGGCTGCCGTGGCGCTCTCGATTCTGCTGACGGGATTCGACAACGCTCCGAAGTCCGGACAAGTCCTTGACGAAGCGAAGGCGGCCGGACGCGACGCAGCCTCGTTCCCCGCCGCTGACGAGGACTATTTCCACGACATGGACGGGGGCATTGCCCTTACGCCGGACGAGATCAAGGGCCGCAATATGTGGATCGTGTGGACCGGGGGCGACGACCGCTTCTGGGACATCATGACTGCCAGCACATTCGGCGCCTTCGATCTCCTCAAGATTGTCGCATACGATCCCGGCAATAAGATCGACCGCGAGCGGAGGTGGACCTGGCTCGGCCTCATCAACGAACCGTGCTTCGACGCGCCGGCAAAACCGGACCCGAACCGGTTCGGGCTGCTTCTCGATGTTCGCCGGTCGGATTGCCCTGCCGATCCTTTTGCCAACGCCACCAGATATCCGGGAGTGAAAATCGGCGCGCGCGGCAATACCGTACCGGTGGGATCCTATTACGGGGAACCGACCGGCATCGTCGGGCTGCGCCTGTTTCCGAATCCCGATTTCGACGAAGCGGCCGCAATGCGCTGGGATCCGGAGAAATACTTCGCCGATCCGTCATACTACAACGACAAGAACCTGGTTCGCCCCTACCGTGTCGGCATGAGCTGCGGGTTCTGCCATGTCGGCCCCAGCCCGACCAACCCCCCGGCGCAACCTGCGCGCCCGGAATGGGCAAACCTCAGCTCAACCGTCGGCGCCCAGTACATGTGGGTTGACCGGCTGTTTGTGTACAGCGCGAAGCCAGACGACTTCATGTACCAGCTGGTTCGCACCTATCGCCCCGGCGCCATGGACACCTCGCTGGTGACGACCGACTACATCAACAATCCGCGCACGATGAATGCCATCTACGCGCTGGGGCCGCGCCTCGAGAATGCCTTGCGGTGGGGACACGAAAAACTGGCCGGCGGCGAACTCAACAACAGGCAGTTCAACGACTTTGTATCCGGCGGACCGCTGACACGGTTTTTCAGGAAGCCCGATATCGTCTGGACCCCCCGGGTGCTGAAAGATGGATCGGACTCGGTCGGCGCCTTGGGAGCGCTCAATCGTGTCTACCTGAACATCGGTCTGTTCAGCGAGGAATGGCTTCTCCACTTCAATCCTGTCGCCGGTGGCAAGCCGATCTCCCCGATCGAGATTTCGGTCGCGGAGCGCAATTCGAGTTACTGGCAGGCAACCGAGGTGACCACGCCAAATATGGCGCTCTATCTCGTGAAAGCGTCATTCCCGCATCACCTGAAGGACGCACCCGGTGGAGCTAAATATCTGTCGACCGATCAGGCGGTTCTCGAGCGCGGCAAGCGCGTCTTTGCCGATACCTGCGCGCGCTGCCATTCGAGCAAGGTGCCCAAGCCGGCCGCGGGACTCGATCCGGACGGCTGCAACGGGCCGGACTATCTCGCCTGCTGGAATCGCTACTGGACCTGGACCAAAACCGACGACTTCAGGCAAAAGATGCGGGCGATCGTCAGCGCGCCCGATTTTCTCGATGGAAACTACCTGTCGAACGAGGTGCGCGTCCCCGTCACCCTGTTGCAGACGAACGCCTGCAGCCCGCTCGCCACCAATGCCATCGCCGACAACATCTGGGACAATTTCTCGTCACAGGACTACAAGAACCTGCCGTCGGTCGGCGCAATTACGGTGCATGATCCTTTCACCGGCTCGGCGCAGTCCTACACCATGCCGGCGGGCGGGCGAGGCTATACGCGTCCGCCGTCCCTGATCAGTGCGTGGTCGACCGCACCGTTCCTGCTCAACAACAGTGTCGGACCGTTCGAACAGGATCCGTCGCTTGATGCGCGCATGCGCGTCTTCAGTGCATCGATCGAGCAGATGCTGTGGCCCGAAAAGCGCCAGAACGACCAGTTGCTGGGCGACAAGGTTCCCGGGACGATCGACCGCACGACAACGCGGAGTTACATCAGAATACCGGTGGGGTACCTGCCAGACATCCTGCGCGACATCAAAGGACCCTTGCACGACCTGTTGCCGGAACTGGTTGACGCGGACGGCTCCATCACAATCGGACCGATACCGGCCGGCGTACCGGTGAACCTGCTTGCCAATCTGCGACCGCTGCCGGAAACGAGGAATCCGTTGGAGCGAATCGCACACTTTAAAAAGTTGATTCGCCTGCTCGTGCGCCTCAAGCGCGATCTCCGGCAAATGCCGGCTTCGGCGACCGATGAGGAACTGAAGAAGATCTTCGCAGATCTGAAGGAGCCCTTGCTCGAGCTCAACAAGTGCCCGGATTTCGTCGTCAACCGCGGTCATTATTTCGGTACGGCGTTAATCGCAGATGAGTCCGCCCTGAGCGACGAGGACAAGCGCGCCCTGATCGAATTCATCAAGACATTCTGAGCGGACGGATGCCGGTTGCGGGACCCGCGCGAGAGAGAGATACAAATGGCATATGACGTCGACCAATTGCTGAAAATGACGACGGCCCAGCTCGACGAACTCTTCACCAAGAGCCCGGCGGGCGACATCCCCGACGGTGACGCCGAGGGCACGGCCATCCTCGCCGAGGGAACCAAATTTGCGCCTGACATTGCAAGGTTCATCAACCATTTTGCCTGGCAGGGCAAAATCTTCGACGCGAAAGCCGGCTTGCTGAAGAACAAGATCCTGCCGCTGGGCGTCGCCGCCATCGTCGCCAGGATCTA
>CAZUDR010000091.1:4073-9703 GCA_964618715.1 uncultured Undibacter sp.
CTACAAGGACAAGAGCTGGTTCGACGAAAAGGAATGCATCGTGCTGGACTATTCGCAGACGTCACTCGTTGCAGGCTGGATTCGCGACGAAATCAGGATGATCGGACCCGGTTTCTATCTGGGACTGGTCTTCGGTGAGAGAAAGAAGCTCTTTTACTTCACGCTCAAATTCTGAAATCGGCATGCGCTACCAGGCTGCAATACGATGATCACGCTGCCGCCGCCCAACCGGTTTGAAAGAAACTTCCAGCGCGTGATGTATTTCGTGCTCCACACAATGCGCCGCTTCGAACGCTTCGGCTTGCGTCAGGTCGTCAACGCCCTGGCTCGCGAGCCGATCGCAGCCTTTGTTCAATGGGTGATGAATCTCCGTCGTCATGACGAGGGATTCAGGCTGGCGGAAGAGCGCGCCACACCGGACGAGGAAGCCAGTAACGACTCCATTATCGAGTCGTTTGCGACCTACATGCGCCAGCATTATCGGCCGGGCGAGTACGAACGCGGCGGGAACACGAAAACGCACGGTATCGTCCGCGGGGAATTTATTGTTCACAACGACTTGCCGGACCATATGCGGAGGGGGGTCTTCGCCACGCCCCAGACATACCAGGCCTGGGTCCGCTTCTCCGGTCCGGGCCCCAACATGCCGGCGGATATCGACGATGTCGGCTTCGTCAGCTGCGCCATCAAGCTGATGGGCGTGCCGGGCGCCAAGCTCACCGAAGACGAGAAATGGACGCAGGACTTCATCTCGGTCAGCACGCCCACATTCGTCACGCCGGACATCTCATCGAACGCGTATTTGCAGGTGCACGTGCTGCGCGGCACGCCACTCCTTTATTTTCTGACCACGGGTTTCCAGCATTTTCTGGATTTTATCATGCAGGGTCTGTGGAACGAGACCCAGACCAGTCCGCTCGAGGCGCAGTACTGGAGTTGCGTCCCGTATCTGCTCGGGCCGGGTCAGGCCATGATGTATTCGGTGCGCCCGAGGACGAAAAAACACAGCTGGATTCCCGGGCTGCCGTTCTGGACCTCGCCGGTATATCTCCGCGAAGCAATGGCGAGGACCTTGTCGGAACGGGATGTCGAACTGGACTTCATGGTGCAGGTGCAGACGGATCCGCACCGCATGCCGATCGAGAATGCCGGCGTGCGCTGGCCGGCGCGGCTTTCCCCGTATGTGACCGCCGCGACACTGCGTTTGCCGAAACAGAAATTTGACTCGCCCGCGCAGTTCGAGTTTGCCCGTAACCTCTCCTATTCGCCCTGGCACTGCATTCCCGAGCATCGTCCGCTCGGCAACCAGAACCGCGCCCGCCTTCGCATGTACTGGGAACTGCGCCGGTTGCGGCAGACCATGAACGGCACGCCGCACATCGAGCCGACAGGCGCCGAAACGTTCAATTAGGCCTTTGTGCAATAAAGCGCAGCGCCGACAACCCCGGCATGAAAAAGTAGCCGCCACCGCGCACCGTCACAAACTGCTTCAGATGGTTTGCGCGAGACGGCAACCCGTTGTCGCGTAGGCGCGTGAATGAATCAGTCGCTTCGCCCGAAAATAGCGGAGCGCGGTTGCCGACCAGCGGATCGTCCTCGTTCAGGCCGTTGAATTTCGGATTGGCCAGCCAGGACGTTTGCACGAATTCGAACTGGCGCGCGATGTTGGCATTGAGACACACAAAGCGGAGACCCACCTCATCGCCTGATCCACCCGTCTGGCCGTTTGATTCGTACTCGCGCCCGCGTCGCAGGATGCGATGAAACCGCGTTGAGGCCAGTACGTCATCATGCGGATGTGCGCGCGCAAAGCCGAGAGTCCGGATCAGCCGGCCAACCCGGCCGCGTGTGCCTTCCGGCAGGTCGGCATTGCGCGGATTGGCGCGGCGGATATGGGCCCCGTAGGGACAGGCCGTGCCATCGGGATCGCTCCCGAATGTGAACTGATTGAGCCAGACGTCCTTGAGCTTGGGCCCGACGCCGTCGATGCCGTCCTGGCTCAGGGGCGCCACGGGGCCGCCCGGGGGGATGATCCGCTTCGGATCGTCCGCCTCGATGATGCTGTATCCGCCCGGGATGACCGGCAGGTCCGCCGGCATGCGGCCCGTCATTGCGGCGGCGAGCCCGCGGCGGCCATGCGGATCCGAAAACTGCCCGTCGAGGAAGCGCCGAAAGCCCGCGACATCCTGCGCGAGATCGCGAAGCACCAGAAAACTGCCGTTGCGGCCGAAATCCTTCCTGCCGGGCGCATCCTCCGCCAGCGGCAGAATGTCCGCCGGGTCATCGCGCGGATCGAGCAACGGGCGATCTGTGTAGCGCCCGTACTCGTTCGGATACCCGAGCAGAAATTCGCCCAGCGCCGAGACGTTCGAATACTCGGTCGTGGCGCGCAGCCGTGTCGGCTTCAGCCGTTGCCAGTCGAGTCGCGGCTGACTGGTGCTGTCGACGAAGCCGAACGGCTCGATGTCGTCAGGATGGATGGTCGACAGGTCGTATGACCGCGGGAAGGCGGCTTTCCAGAGATCGTCATGGATCTGCTCAATCCAGCCGGCGAGGTTGCCTTTCACCGCGTACAACATGATCAGGATGTCCGGCTGAAATTTTCCGGGAGCGCCCCAGTGCCAGTGGGCCGGATCATTGGCATGGGTATCGCCGAGGCGGCGCGACCGGTTCGCCTCGACCATGCCTCCCCTGAACTCGGCGGAAAAGTCGTCGAGGATCGCATCCGGCAAGCCGAGCTTGCGCAGGCCCTCGTACGTGATCGCCACCTGCAATGCACATGGCGGCAAGGCCGACTGCTGAACGGCCGTCGTGACCGGCGCGGCGGCAAGCCATGCGCGCGCCGCTGCCGCATCACCTATTTCAGCCAGACAGAAGCTGGCATCCGCCATGTGTCCATGCCCGAAACGGACAAGGCCCTGGATATCGCGATAGTCGACGTCCGAAAGTTGCATAGCCCGCCCTCTCACAAGTCGCGGAGCCAGTCCCGGATTTGACGGTCCGTCATCCACCGCCGTTCCAGGCCTTCGCGAATCCGCGTGTTCCGCGCGAGATCGAAGGCCGTCAGACCCGGATAGGCCTTGTACCAGACCTGCGTCGGAATCTGGTGACGCCTGTTCGTGTCCTTGAACCGCAGCTCGTTCTTGGCGCCGTCAAGGATCAGCCAGTTTGTGCGCGGATAGCCGAACCCGTTGCTGAAGACGATGTTCAGTCCCCATCCGACCTTGTTGATGAAGTCATCCATGTAGGCCTGGTGATTGCCGTCGTAGTTGCTGGCAAACAGAACGCGCCGCTTGTTGTCGACAAAAACCCAGCGGGCGAAGTGGATCGTCTGGATGCGTGCAAGGAACCCGCGATTATAGACATGCCGGGCGCCATAATTGGCGAGCCAGAGCACGACGGTGAGCAGTGCCCGGCGGAAAGCGCTTGGCTTCACGCTGCCAATGACCGTGAACTGATTGCTGACATCGTGATCTTCGAGAACTGCAAGGGTGCCATCATGCTCGCGGGTTGGCGGCGGAATCACCTCCGGCTCGGTTTTCTCGTACCGGCGCAGCACGTAGAAAAAAATCAGAACGGCCGCGAGCACCGGAACAAGTGCCAACGGGAACAGTATGAAGAACGGCACCAGCATCAGGCCCAGTGCAACGAGGACCACAAAGCTGGCCGGCGCCTTGCGAACCAGCCAGAGCGACAGCAGCAAGACCAGCGCGCCAAACGGCAGGACGACCCAGAAGAACAGCTTCGGCGGCGGGATAAGATACGGAATGGCAACCAGCCAGGGCACCAGCAGCGCGAACGGGATGATGGCATAATGGAGCAGATTGCCCAGCCACCAGCCGAACGGCGTGCGCACGATCACCGGCTTCAGTTCGGGATTCCGCGCGACGTAGTCGACCAGATGGTTGCGAACGCCCCGGATGTCCTTGTCCGCGTTCGGGTTGCTCTCCTCGTATCTCGCCAGTTCATGCTGCAAGGCGCCGCGCAATGCGGCCTCCTTGCGGACCTGGACGACCGTGCGGCCGATCCAGTTGACGTAGGCAGCGGCCGGTCGACATGCGTGCCGTCTCATCCAGGCCAGCAAGTCGGCGTCCTCGTCGAATTCCGCGCAGTGCGAAAAAATTCTGCGCAATCCGTTCGACGCTTCGTGATGTGCAACCACAGCCGCAAGAAAATCATCGGCCGGGCCATCGCAATCGCCGAGAAATGCCAGCGTGACGGGAAATTCCGGCACGGACAGGTTTGCAAGGGCAAAATCACCGAGCGTCCGGTCATCGACAATGACAAACCGCGCGTAATGCAATGTGTCGAACTGGCCGAATGGAATCAGCGCGTTACCGGGGTTCGCCATGCCGGGCGCATCGGGCTGGTTCATCCCGTCGAGCAACGCCCTGAGGGCATGGATCCGGTCCATGTTGACCGGAGCGGCGATCATGAAATCGGCTTGCGGAGTCATGGCCAGGACCCAAGCCTGTACGGCACCCGGAAGCTGTCGGGCCACGCACTGAACTCGGAACGCCGCTCGACCGGCACCCAGCCGTCGCGCCGGTGCTCCAGGATCGTTCTTGTCAGACTATTTTATGCGGAAGGTGTGTCAATGGTGACTGCTCAAACCACGAGCGCGTCATGATAAATTGTGCGATTAGTCGCACGGTGACGAGAGCGTTGCGAATGGAGTTTACCGGGCCGGGGCGCGCCGCAGGCGAGCCCGGATGGTCCGGACTTCGGGCTCACCGCCTTGCGGCGTGCCGGAATGACGAAATGGAGTTCCCATGTTACTCCAATCGACCGATGGCTACGATCCTTCAGGCAATGCACGCAAGGTTGTCGAGGGCATCTATACGCTGAGCCAGCGCAAGGCCGGGCGCATCCACGCCCACCTGCTGGACGACAACGGCGCGCTCACGCTGGTCGATGCGCTCTACGACAGCGACGGTGCGCAGATCGTGCGGGCGATCGGGCAACTGGGCCGCAAGATCTCCGACCTGAAGAACATCATCCTCACGCACGCGCACCGGTCGCATATCGGCGGTCTGGCGGCGCTCAGGAAGCTGAGCGGCGCCCGGGTGTGGGCGCACGAGGCAGAGTCCGACATCATCGCGGGCAGGCGCAAATCGCCGGGCACAACGTTCGTCCCGCAATGGCCGCTCAGGGTCTATCACATCCAGTTTGCGCTCAACATCGGCGTCGACGGCCACGAGCCGTGCGAAGTCGATGGCTTCCTGAAGGAGGGCGACTCGGTCGGCCCGCTGCAGATCATTCACGCGCCGGGACACTCGGCGGGTCACCTCGCGATGTACTGGAAAGAGCGCTCGGCGCTGTTTGCCGGCGACGCGCTGGCCACCTGGCCCGAACTGAGCCTCGGCTGGCCGGGCCTGACCCGGGACCAGGAGCAGAGCCTGCAAAGCCTCAGGAAGATCGACGACCTGCGCGCCGACGTGATCGCAGTCGGTCATGGCGAACCGGCAACCGGCGAGCAGATCGAGCATCTGCGCGCATTGATCCGCTCCGGCCGCGTCCACTAGCGCGGATCCGTCCGCGCTCGGCCGCGGATCAACCCGGGGCCGCGCACAAACATCGTGCCGATGGCTGCTACTCGGTCTGTGGCGATGCGTTGACTTCGGTCGGCC
>CAZUDR010000092.1:0-9672 GCA_964618715.1 uncultured Undibacter sp.
CTGGCAGTGACCCGCGCCGGCCTTGCAGTTCTGGCGTTGCTGGCGCTGTTCGCGGCCGGCATCCCGCTTGTCGTGGCCCGGGCGCGAAAGCGCGATGCCTCGGTCCGGCTGTCGGTCAGCGCCTGGACGGCCGTCATGGTCGCCGTCGGTTTCCTGGTCTATTTCGCGCTGCTCGGCTACGGCGACTGGCGCGCTTACGCCGATTACCGCGAGTCCAATTGCACGGTCTTCGGCTCGGCCTTGCAGATCTTCGAGGGCCGCTCGCGGCCATCGAAGCCGCGTCCCGCCGCAAGCTACAAGCCGGTCTTCGCGGTGCGCTATGCCGTCGACGGGGCCGAAACCTTTTCTGCCGGCTATGCCGGCCCGTCCGCCATCAATTTCAACAGCGCGGCCGGCACGGAAGCGGTCTTTGCACGGTTTGCGCCCGGCACCGCGCACCCCTGCTGGTATGACCCGCAGGATCCCAGGACGGTGATCCTCGCGCGCGGGCCGGGCGGGGCGTATCTGTTCGCGCTGCTGCCGCTGCCCGTGCTGGCGCTCGGACTGATGTTGCTGCGCGGCGGTGCGCGCCGGCGCAGCTAGTGCAGCGTCCGCCGTTCCTCCACCACGCGCAGGTCCATCCGGTCAATCAGCTCGCTGCGCATCGCCTCGCTGGCCTTGAGCGCGCTCTTGGTCTGCGTCCAGGTGGTGGAATTGGAGCCGAACAGCACGGTGCCGCCGATCACCGCCGCCAGCGCCGCGATGACGAGCCAGGGAACGAACGATACGATTCCGGTCACCGTCAGCGCGATCCAGAGGGCGCCTGCGCCGATGGCGGTCCTGGCCGCCAGCGACAGCTTGCGGCAGCGTTCGATCGCCGCCTCCAGGTCCTCGATTCTCTGCTCGATCCGGGCGATCTCGTCGCCGCCGGTGCGCTCGTCCATGCCGGGA
This sequence comes from uncultured Undibacter sp., assembly GCA_964618715.1. Classification (GTDB taxonomy): domain Bacteria; phylum Pseudomonadota; class Alphaproteobacteria; order Rhizobiales; family Xanthobacteraceae; genus Pseudolabrys. Next base: position 931 of record CAZUDR010000092.1, read on the forward strand.
CGGTAGCGCGGTGCGGGTGCCAAACGAAATGGCCGGGCTTGCGCCCGGCCATGCATTCAGTCCGTGATGCGGTGGGTTAGCCGCGCTTCTGCGACGACGGGGCGACGCGCTTGGCCATTTCCGGGTCGACGGTGATCGAATTGATCGCCTGGATGCCGTCTTCATCGGCCTGATATTTGATGGTCACTTCGTCACCCGCCTTCAGGTCGGGGACGGTCACGGTCTTGGCGATGTTGGCGAATTGCGACTGGTCGTCGAGCGTGATGGTGCGGGTGGCCGCGTTCCAGTCGATTACGGTGGCGGTGACCTGGTCGGCAAGGGCGGGGCTGAAACTCGCCACAAGCAGGCCACCAGCGATGAGAAGCGCACGCGTCGTCATGGTCGGAAGTCCTTTCAGGATCCGGTAAGGAAGTTGACTGTTGTGCGGGCCATTTCGCGGCCGGCTGTCCGCCGGCGGCTTGGGTCCTCAACGCACCGGTTCTTGCCGGGGAGGACTTGCGCGGGACGCGTTTCATTCCGCGCGGCGGATATATGGTGTGATTGATGGCGCCATTGCGGCAGAACCGACCGGACGCAAAAATTTACGCGGCATTTACGCCGCCACGCCGTGCTAGCCTTCCGCGTCCATGACCGCCGCTCCGCCACACCTCGTCGTCGTCGGGCAAGGCGCTGCCGGGCTGGCAGCGGCGCTGTCGGCGGCCGAGGACGCGCGCCGCCGCAGCCTGTCGCTTTCCGTCACCGTGGTTGACAAGGCGGCTGCCGACGAAGCCGGCGGCAACACCCGCTGGTCGCCGTCCTACATGCGCATGGCCGCTCCCGACCGGGTCGAGGAAAGCTTTGTCGCCGACATGCTGGCGGCGACGAAGGGCTTGGGCGACGAGGCCTATTTCAGCCGGCTGGCGCAGGCAGCGCCGGAAACCGTGGCCTGGATCGCATCGCACGGCGTCGAGTTCATCCAGCCGGTCTACTACCTCGCCAAGGGCCCGCCGCGCATCCAGCCGGTGGGCGGCGGACCGGCCATCGTCAACACACTCGCGCAGGCCGCCCGGAAGGCCGGCATTGTCTTTCGCTACGGCACTGCCGCACTCGACCTTGTCATCGATAACGGTCGCGTCGCCGGTCTGACGGTCGGTCAGAACGGTGCGCGTGAAAACTTGCCGGCCGCCGCCGTGGTGCTTGCCAGCGGTGGCTTTCAGGGTGACGGGGCCATGATGCGGCAGCATTTCGGTGCCGGCGCCGAGACCATGCGGCTGATTTCGCCGGGCACCCGGTTCAACACCGGCGACGGGATCGGCATGGCATTCAGGCAGGGCGCCGACCGCGCCGGCGACTGGAACGGCATGCATGCCGAGCCGGTGGACGCCCGCAGCCAGGGTTCGGCGCCTGTGGTGCTGGTCTATCCCTATGGCGTGGTGGTCGATCGCGACGGCCGGCGCTTCTTCGACGAGGGTGGCGGGCTGGTGCACGAGACCTGGGAATGGTTCGCCCGCGACATGCATTTCAAGTTACCCGGGGCGGTCGCGTTTGCCGTGCTCGACAGCCGTCTCGAGGCGATCGACGGCTACCGGCGGGCGATCCGCTCGGAGGTGCCGCCGGCACGGGCCGGCACGCTGGAAGATCTGGCACGTCAGATCGGCATCGACCCGGCCGGCCTGCGCGCCACGGTCGACGCCTACAACGCCGCCTGCACCGGCGATCCCGCCATCTTCGATCCCGCCCGCTGCGACGGGCTTGCTGCTGCGCCGGACCTCGATCCGCCCAAATCCAACTGGGCGCGCGCCATTGTCGAGCCGCCGTTTCTCGCCTGGCCGCTGGTCGGTGCGGTCGCCTATACGTTCGGTGGACTGGCGACTGATACGGAGGCCCGCGTGCTGCGCGACGGTCGCCCCATCCCCGGTCTCTACGCCGCCGGCGAGATCACCGGCGCCTTCCACGCCACCGCGCCCAACGCGGTGTCGGTGTTGCGCGCCTTCGTCTATGGCCGCATTGCCGGCCGTGCGGCGGTCGCGGAACTGGCGGCCTGACGCTCAACGCACATTTGCAAGGTAGTAGGCGAGCGTCTTCAGGTCGTCGTCGTTCAGCGGCTGCAGCACCTCGTTCATCTCTGCACGGCCGCCAAAGCGCCTGTCGCTCCTGTAGTCGCGCAGGGACTTCAGCAGATAATCCTCGCGCTGGTTGGCCAGTCGCGGAATCTGGTCGTGGCCCGAGTAATCCGGATTGTGACAAATGCCGCAGCGGTTCTTGTCGGCGAGCGCCTTGCCGCGCGCCATGCGCGCCGGGTCGCCGGCGTCGTCTGGCGGCGGAGGCGGCGGCTGGCCGGCGAAGAGCGCTCCGGCCGACCGCAAATCGTCGTCGCTCATGCCTTTCATCATTTCATTCATGATCGGGACATCCCGCTGGCCCTCGCGGAACCAGACCAGCTGGTAAAGCAGAAATGCCTCCGGCTGGCCGCCGAGCGACGGTGTTTCCGGCGTCGGCGAGACACCGTTCGTCCCGTGGCAGGCGAGACACTGCGGCTTGCGTTCCTCGAAGATGTCGGCGTGCGCCGATGCTGAAGCAAGTGAGGCAGCGAGAAGGGCGAGAACGATCGGACGCAAGGCGGTGCTTTCGGTACCAGGCTCGGAAGGTGCGACCGGCGGGGGCGGCCCCCGCCGGCCGGCGTCGTCCTATTTGCTGTAGGTGACGCGGTAGACCGCGCCGTTCCAGTCATCGGACACCAGCAGCGAGCCGTCGTCCATGACTTCGACGTCCACTGGCCGCGACACATACTTGTTGTCCTGGATGAAGCCGGTCATGAAGAATTCCTGCGACTTCGCATTGCCCTGGTCATCCAGATACACGACCTTGATGCCGGCGCCTTCCTTCCTGGTCTTGTTCCAGGGTCCGTGTTGCGCGATGAAAATTGCGTTACGGTATTTCTCCGGGAACATGTCGCCGGTATAGAACCGCATGCCGAGAGGCGCGGTATGCGGCCCGAGCAGCGCGATCGGTGGTGTGTAGTTGTCGCAGTGATGACCCCAGCCGAATTCAGGGTCGGCGACGTTGCCCTGGTGGCAGTAAGGGAAGCCGAAATGCTGCTTGCCCGGCTCGGTAACCCGGTTCAGCTCGCAGTTCGGCAGGTCTTCCGACATCCAGTCGCGGTTGTTGTCGGTAAAGTAGAGCTCCCTGGTTTTCGGATTGAAGTCGAAGCCCACGGTATTGCGCACCCCGCGCGCCACGATCTGCTCGTCGCTGCCGTCGAGCTTGATCGAGCGGATCTGGGCGTGCGTATCCGGCGGCATGCAGATGTTGCAGGGCGCGCCGTTCGCTACGTACAGACGCTCATCGGGCCCCACCGCGAGGTACCGCCAGCCGTGCGGGCGTTGCTCGCCGAGCTTGTCGTAGATCATTTCGAGCTTCGGCGGGTTGTCGAGATTGTCCTCGATGTTTTCCGCCTTGGAGATCTTGGTGTGCTCGGCGATGTAGAGCGTGCCGTCGTGGAGAGCGATCCCGTTCGGCCAGTCGAGATTTTCGTAGAGAACCTTGTTTTCCTTCTTGCCGTCCTTGTCGACCACGGCCCAGACCTTGTTGGCCTGCCAGTTGCTGACAAACAGTGTGCCGTTGTCGCCCAGACGCAGCGAACGCGCGTTGGGAATTCCGCTGGTATAGACCTCGATCTTGAAGCCCTCCGGCACCTTCAGCCGGTCGAGCGGGAGCTCGTTGGCTTTCGCCGGCAGCGGGGGAGGTGCGACCGGCGCCAGTTTCATGGCGCCGGGCGTTTTCGGACGGCCGTAGAGCGGGGTGCCGGGCTTGGGCTCCTCCTGGGCAAGGGCCGGCAGGCCGGCGATCAACAAGGCGAAGGCAGCGCAGGTCAAAGTTGTCCAGCTGCGCGCGGACGTGCACGCGATCATGGTCTTCCTCCCTAGGCGAATGCCCTCATTGGGGGTTTGGCCCGCGGGTTGAGCAACCGCGGTGGCATAGGGGCATTCCGTCGATTAGTGTTCACCCGCGGGCCGCCGGGTGCAAGCGGCATCATGTGCAACCGGAACTCGCGAGACGCATCCAATCCGCTGAATTCATTGGGTCATGGTCCACCGCTTGTTTGCTATAAGTCGTCAACGGGATGCCGCGGGCTGTTCCGCCGGATAAGGGAACGAGAAGGGGAGCCATGTCTCTTGCCCACGACAACTTGCCGCAGGAGATCCGCGCCGCGCGGCGCCACGACTGGACGCGCGAGGAGGTGCGCGGGTTGTTCGCCTTGCCGTTTCCGGAGCTCGTGTTCCGCGCCGCAGGCGTGCACCGGCAGAATTTCGATCCGGCAGAGGTGCAGATCTCGACCCTGCTGTCAGTGAAGACCGGAGGCTGCCCGGAGGACTGCGCCTATTGCCCGCAGGCGGCGCAATACGACACCGGCGTCATGGCCGGGAAACTGATGAGCCTCGACGCGGTGGTGGCGGAAGCGCGCACGGCGAAGGCGGCCGGCGCGCAGCGTTTCTGCATGGGTGCCGCATGGCGCAGTCCGAAGGATCGCGATCTCGATTCCGTCTGCGCCATGGTGGAGGGGGTGAAGGCGCTGGGTATGGAAACCTGCGTCACTCTCGGCATGCTGACGGATGCGCAGGCACGGCGGCTGAAAGCGAGCGGGCTCGACTACTACAACCACAACCTCGATACCTCGCCGGAATATTACGGCGCCATTATCACCACGCGCACGTTTCAGGACCGCCTCGACACGCTCGCGCATGTGCGTGAGGCGGGCATCCACGTCTGCTGCGGCGGTATCGTCGGCATGGGCGAGGGGGCGGAGGACCGTGTCGGCATGATCGTCGCACTCGCCGCACTGCCGGTGCATCCGGAGAGCGTGCCGATCAACATGCTGGTGCGGGTGGAAGGTACGCCACTCGCGGACGGGGCGCCGCTCGATCCGCTCGACTTCGTGCGCACCATTGCGGTCGCCCGCATCACGATGCCGGCTTCGGTCGTCCGCCTCTCGGCGGGCCGCGAGGACATGAGCGATGAATGCCAGGCCCTGTGTTTCCTCGCCGGCGCCAACTCGATTTTCTACGGGCCGAAGCTGCTGACAACGCCCAATCCCGGCCGCGACCACGACATGGTGCTGCTCGACAGGCTCGGCCTGCGTCCGATGGAGTAGACGTTTGGCGCCTTGCGCCGACCGGCCCGCGGATCGCGCCCGGTAGCCATTATAGCAGGACGCGCTGTCGTCAGGTGAAGCTGCGCACCAGTGCAAGCCCTGCAAACAGCCCGGCGACCGAAAACACCACGGACATAAGAACGTAGAGCAGGGCGAGTCCGATCTCGCCGCGTTCGTAAAGCAGGGCAACATCGAGCGAGAAGGCGGAAAAGGTGGTGAAGCCGCCGAGCAGTCCGGTGGTGAAAAACAGCCGCCAGTGCTGCGGAGCGTCACCGCGAAAGGCAAGCCAGGCGGCGATCAGCCCCATCGCCAGCGAGCCGACCACGTTCACGGTCAGGGTTCCGAAGGGAAAGGCGGTGCCGAACAGGCGCGCGGCGCCGAGATTGACGCCGTGGCGCAATGCCGCGCCGAGGCCGCCGCCGAGAAAAACGATGAGATAGCCCATCGGTGCCCCCGTCCTCATGTTCCAGGGCAACAAAAAACCGCCCTGCGGCGGTGCGGAATCCTACCGCCTTGCGCGCCCTCAAGGCGCAGGATTTGCGGCAGGAGTCATCAGCCGTTTCAGGCGGTTGTCGGAGGACCCCATCCCCATCGCGACAACGCTATTGGCAGCCTTGTATGGGGTCAACCGGGCCTCCCGGTTGCCCCCAACCAAAGGCCTAGGGCGCCTGGCTTGACAGTCCCGGCATGCGGGCCTACGTGAGAGCGAACGTTCATTCTCTTAATGACGCATCGCACCATCCGGGACCTGTCCATGCGCCACCCCAATGTCCAGCTCCAGTCCGACCGGCGCGCCGCGATCCTCGAAGCGGCCGAGCGGTGCTTCGCACGCTCCGGCTTTCACGGCGCCTCCATGCAGGAAATCTGTGCCGAAGCCGGCATGAGCCCGGGCAATCTCTATCGCTATTTCCCCTCCAAGGAGGCGCTGATTGCCGGCATCTCCGAACGCAATCGCGCCGACGCCGCGGCCAGCTTCGCGCAGGTGCATGAGGCGCCCGCCTTCTTCGATGGCCTGGCCGGCCTGGCCCGCCACCATCTGGTCGACCGTACCGATGTCGAGGTCGGTCTTTGCGCGGAGATCATGGCCGAGAGCCGGCGCAACCCGGATATTGCGCGGCTCTACCAGGACATCGAACGCGACATCAAGGGAGGCATCGCCGCCATGCTGCAGCTGGCGGTCGATCGCGGCGAGATCCGCGCCGACCTCGACGTGGACGCGGCCGCCACCGTGCTGATGGTCCTTGGCGACGGCATGTCGTGGCGCCGCGCGGTTGAGTCAAACTTCGACGCCGAGCGCGTCCTGCCCATGATCCTGCAGATGGTCCACTGCCTGCTGTCCAAGCCGGATCACGATGCCGGCAAGTCCGGAGAGAGTTCATGATGAAGGCGAGTCGCATCACTGCTGTCGGCCTGGTGGCCGCCGCGACGCTCTGGATCGCGTCGGGTCATCTGTTGCCGCGGGACGGCGGCGAGGGCCATGCCGCCATCCGGACGGTCGAGACCAACACGCAGCCGGAGTTCCGCGTGTCTGTCGCCACGGCCAATGTCGAGCCACACAGCCCGACGCTGACGCTTTCCGGCCGCACCGAGGCCGACCGCAAGGTTTCGATCGCGGCGCGTGCGGGCGGCGTGCTGACCGAATTGCGTGCGCGGCGCGGCCAGCGCGTCGAGAAGGGCGAGGTCATCGCCGTGCTCTCCGACGAGGCGCGCGAGGCGCAGGTGGCGCAGGCGCAGGCCCTGTTCGACCAGCGCAAGGCAGAACTCGATGCGAAGCGCACGCTGATCGAGAAGGGCAGTCTGCCGCGGCTCGACCTGGTCAATCTGGAGGCACAGTACAAGGCCGCCCAGGCGGCGCTCGCCAGCGCAAAAGCCGAGCGCGACCGCGGCCTCGTGCGCGCCCCCTGGGCCGGAGTCATCACCGACGTGTCGACCGAGGTCGGCGGCGCCGCGTTCTCCATGGCAGGCAAGGACATTGCCACACTGGTCGCGCTCGATCCCATGCTGGCGGTGGTCGAGGTGTCCGAGCGCAAGCTCGCCGGCATCAGGGTCGGCGAGAGCGCCGATGTGCGCCTGATCACCGGCCAGACCGTGAAGGGTCATGTGCGCTACGTGGCCAAATCCGCCAGCGCGACCACGCGCACCTATCGCGTTGAGGTCGAGATCGCCAATCCCGATGGCAGGATCCCGGATGGCATCACCGCCGAGGTCGTTTTCGCGCTCAGGCCCGTGCCGGCGGCGCGGCTGCCGCGCTCGGCGCTGACAATCTCGTCCGAGGGTGACGTCGGCGTGCGCGTGGTCGATGCCGCCGACAAGGTTGGCTTCGTGCCGGTCGACATCGTCGAGGACCTGCAGGGCACCATCTGGCTCGCCGGCATCAGGGACGGTGCCCAGGTGATCGTGCGCGGGCAGGATTTCGTGCGCGAAGGACAGAACGTGACGCCCGTCAACGTCACCAACGAGAAAGCGGAGCGCTAGGCGCGGCCCACAGCACCAGTTCCACCGGGTGTTTCCAGCATGTCACGCTTCATCAACTATGCGATCGATCACGCACGGCTGACGCTGGCAACGCTTGCCTTTCTGCTGGTCGCGGGTCTCATCGCCTACCAGACGATACCCAAGGAAGCCGAGCCAGACGTCAATATCCCGATCATCTACGTCGAGCTCAGCCAGCGCGGCATCAGCCCGGAGGATTCCGAGCGCCTGCTGCTGCGCCCGGTGGAGACGCAGCTGCGCTCGGTCACCAACGTCAAGGAGATGCGTGCGACTGCCTACGAAGGCGGTGGCTACGTGCTGCTCGAGTTCGAGGCCGGATTCGACTCGGATGCCGCACTCGCCGATGTGCGGGCCAAGGTCGACCGGGCGAAAGGTGACCTGCCCACGGATGCCGACGAACCGGTCGTGCAGGAAGTCAATTTCTCGCTTTATCCGGTGCTGGTGGTGACGCTTGCCGGCAACGTTCCCGAGCGCACGATGCTGCACATCGCGCGCGACGCCAAGAACAAGATCGAGCAGGTGCCGGGCGTGCTGTCGGCAGAACTGCGCGGCACGCGCGACGAGGCGGTGGAAATCGTCGCCGAGCCAATGCTGATGAAAAGCTACAACATCTCGCTCGATCAGCTCATCTCGGTGACGCAGTCGTCCAACAGCCTGATCGCCGCCGGCGCGCTGGAGGGTCCGACCGGCCGTTTCGCGGTCAAGGTGCCGGGCCTGATCGAGCGGCCGCAGGACATGCTCAACATTCCGATCGCCTCGACCGCCGGCGCCACCGTGACCCTGGGCGACGTCGCGACGGTCAAGCCGACCTTCAAGGACCGCACCTCGGTCACCCGCGTCAACGGCCAGACGGCGATGACGATCGAGGTGTCGAAGCGCACCGGCGCCAATCTGATCGAGACCGTCGACGGCGTGAAGCAGCTGATCACGAGGCTGCAACCGACCTGGCCGGAAGGCGTGCAGGTCGGGTTCACCCAGGACAAGTCGAAGATCATCCGCCAGATGCTCGCCGACCTGCAGAACTCGGTGGCCACCGGCGTGCTGCTGGTGGCGGTGATCATCCTGTTCGCGCTCGGCTTCCGCGCCTCGCTGTTCATCGGCATCGCCATTCCGGCCTC
>CAZUDR010000093.1:0-9658 GCA_964618715.1 uncultured Undibacter sp.
TTACGGCCTATCATTAACGGAGGACGTAAACGAAGTGTTACCAGAAGCCGGTTTCCGCGGCTTGGTTTGCAATTCGTAAAGCCGCGTCCGCTCAACTCGGGCGGCCGTTTGCGTTTTTGGGTTCTGGGAGTTTTGAGTATGAAGCCAAGGGACAATATGATCCGCCTCCGTCAGTTCAAGGTGGCCGAAAAGCACCGTCAGGTCATGCAACTCGAGACCATGATTGGTGAATTCGAGCGCATGGCCAACGAACTCGACGCCCAGATCGTCGCCGAGGAAAAGAAATCCGGCATCACCGATCAGGCCCATTTCGCCTATCCGACATACGCCAAGGCGGCGATGACGCGGCGGGAGAATCTCAAGCGCTCGGCGGACGAGCTGAAGGTGCAGCTCGACGACGCGCAGGCCGCACTGGGCGAGGCCTTCGAGGAACTGAAGAAGGTCGAGATGCTGGACGAGCGCGACCAGGCGCGCGAGAAGGCGGAAGCCAACGCCCGCGAGCAGGCCGAACTCGATCGGATCGGCGGGCTCCGTTTCAACCCCGGCGGGGTCGGGGTCTGAACGGATCAGAATTCCAGCGCGAAGGTGCCGTCGGCCAGGACGGTACTGTAGTCGCCACGGGCAAGCCCGCCGACCTCTGCCTTCAATGTGAATGACAGCCGCGCGCTGAGCAGGGTGCGCAGGCCGCCCGAGACGAGCACGTCGAAGGGCGCGAGTTCGCGATTGGGGAAGACCGCACCCGAACTCGACTTGGTGGACTCCAGCAGCGCGGTGACGCCGAGCCAGGGCTCGATGCTGCGGCCGCTGCCGAGATCGAAGACGCGGCCGACCTCGACACCGACGGTGCCGGTGGTCGTCTCGGACCATTGCGCGGCGGTGGCGGCGCCGGCGCTGTCAACATAGGCGTCGTAATCGTCGTGGGTATAGCTGATGCCGGCGGCGGGCCGGATGCTGAAGACGTCGTGTGTCAGATAGGCGGTGATATGGGCAGCGAGCTGCACGCGGCTGCCGCCATAGGAACCGGTGGCCGTCGGGGTCGACACGTCATTGTCAAGCGCTTGCCACTGCGCGAGGCCGTCGACGATGATCACGTCGGTCAGGGCGTACCCGCCATAAACGCCGCCACCGTACGCCCAGCTTTTGTATGTGCCCGCGCTGAACGTCGTATTGTAGTCGCCGTGCGCGAAGCTGCCGATGATGCCGATCACGCCACGATCGACGATGCGATAGTCGGCGGCGATGCTGCCCGTTTCCAGCCATCCCTGATTGCCGGCGATCGGATCGTTACGGTCGGCCCAGGTCGCATTAAGGTCGGCCCAAGTGCTCCATTTCGGCGTTGCGTCAACGGCCGCAAAGGCGGCGAGTCCGCCGCTCTGCTTTTGCTCCGGCTGCGCATAGGCAAAGGCGGGTGAACCCGCGGACGAAACCGCGAACGGGTTGGCGCCGGCGAGCAACGATCCGATGTGCCCGCGCAGGGCCGACCCGATCGCCAGACTGTACTGGCTCTGCATCTGTTCGACGAGATAGCGCCGCTCGACCGAAAGCGCAGCCGGAACGATGGTCCCGGTATTGCTCCCCTTGCCGCCGGCGCCTTGGGCGCAGGCCGGCGCCATCGACAGGACAAGGACGGCCAGCGCGGCAACGGCCGATGCCATGAGGCCGGTGGACCAGCGCTTTGCTGTCCCGCGCAGATTGTCCATCAAGCCCCCGGTTACGCGACGGAAAGGATAGGAAAGGATAAGTGTCCGCGATCGAGGCGCGGGAAACAACCGGGACGGTCGCGTCCATCCCCGAAAGCCGCATCTGTAGCCGGGCTGCAACACAGGGGCAGGCACAAACCGGTGTCATTCGCCCGAATTCAACCGCTTGACGGGAGCAGGCTGACGGGCGCTATTAGGCTTCGCACCCCAGGTCCGGGTTGAACCTTTTCGGCCGTCGCCGCGACAAAACCCTGACTGGCGGGTATGCGTGGCAGCCGCGCGTAGCCGCGCCCGACGATTCGCAGGCGGATGCTGCAACCGGCCCGGTGACACGATGCGACATTTTATTGCCGCGACGATTTTGCCCCTGCTGGCCTTGTCGGCGGTTCACTGGAGCGTTCCCGAGGCGGCCGCGAAGGGGGCGAACGTCAACAGGCCACCGCGCGTGCACGTGAGGCCGCCAACGCCGCATTTTCATGTGCCGTCGCGCATTCCCCTTCCGCTAGCCAACCGGCCCGAGCGCCTGCTGCCGGAGAAGGATGACAAAGACAAGATCAAGCGTCGCCGGGTGATCAAGCAAACGACGCCGCGCATCCGGACGCGGCAGGTCAGCAAGCCGCCGCTTGTGCGCCGCGTGCGGCTGCCGGACGACGGCGTGCCGCTGCCGGTGCCGAGCCCCGTGGCCAACAACCAGACAGGCCTGGAACCCGACGTGGTGATCATTTCGTTGCCGGCCGGCGCAGGCGACGCGCTGGCCCAGGCAATCGCGCAGGACAACAACCTCACCGTTCTCGGACAGAGCGAATTGGCGCTGCTCAATCGCCGCGTCGTCCGCCTGCATATCCCCGACGGCCGCCCGATCGACGACGTCGTCGCGGCGCTCGGCGGCGACTCCCGCGTGAACGCAGTGCAGGGAAGCACCATCTACTCGATCAACGGTGATGAGCCGGGCGGCGGGCTGCAGTACGCCGTGACCAAGCTGCACCTCGCGCAAACGCACCGCGTTGCCAGCGGGCGTACGGTGCGTATCGCCGTCATCGACACCGGCGTTGACGCCGGGCACGAAGCCCTGCGCGCCGCCAACCTGCGCGCGATGAGCGTGCTGGACGGCGGCAAGGTAACGCCGGGCAATCATGGCACACAGATCGCGGGCATCATCGCGGCCTCCGGCAAGATGACCGGTATCGCTCCCGATGCCGAGCTGATCGCCATCGAGGCCTTCGGCCCGCCGAAGAAGGGACCGGCACGCTCGACCAGTTACGACATCCTTCGCGCGCTCGATCGCGCCTATTCGGAGCGGGCGCAGGTCATCAATATGAGTTTCTCCGGCGGACGCGATCCGCTGATGCTGGAGGCGCTCGACGTGCTCGCCGACCGGGATGTCCTGCTCATCGCCGCTGCCGGCAACGAGGGCCCGGGCGCCGCGCCGGCCTATCCGGGCAACCATCCGCGCACCATCGCTGTGACCGCCACTGATGCGCAGGACGCCGTGTTCGCCAAGGCCAACCGCGGCAGCTATGTCACCCTGGCCGCGCCCGGCGTGCAGATTTTCGCGCCGGGGGCGGGCGGTACCTATCTGGTCGACTCCGGAACGTCGTTTGCCGCCGCCTATGCGAGCGGCGCGGCCGCACTGATCCTGCAAGGCCGGCCAGGGCTGAAGCCGGGTGCGGTGCGCGAGATCATGGCCGGGACAGCGCTCGATCTCGGCAGGCCCGGCCCCGATCCCGACTATGGCGCGGGCCTCATTGACCCGCTTGCTGCGCTTACCGGCGGCGAACGCGTAGCGGCGCCGGCCAGGCGGACATCGCAGTAGGCGCGGCTCAATCCCGGATTTCCATTTGTGAAAAGGGCCGCTGTACGCGGCCTAGAACGCCGATGCCAGCTCGCGTGCACCCGGATTGTCGGAGGCGCGTGCGATATGGGCTTCGATCTCCTCAATCAGCCCCGACACCACCTTGGTGCGGCTGGCGACCGGGTTGCGCTCGTAGCCCTTGCGCTGGAAGAAGTTTGCGGTCGGCACCTGCTGGCGATAGGTGTGCGGCATCATCAGCATGTCCGCGCCGTTGCCGGCGCCGGTCAGGTTGAGCAGTTCGAGTTCGGCGGCGCTCATTTGTCCCTTGTAGCCCTTGGCGCGGGCGAAACGCACCGAATTGGCCAGGTTCTGCACCTGCAGCAGCGGGCCGATGTCGACGTCGAGCAGCACCGCGTGGATGGCCATCCCCTTGGCCGTGTGCTTGGCCAGCCGGTCGTATTCGCTCCAGCGGTGCGGCACGCTGCGGGCAAAGGCGATCATTCGGCGCACCGCCGTGATCTTTTGGTCCATCCGCTGCCGTTCCGCGCCCTGCAGGCCGGCGGCCTTGCGCTGAAGCGTGGCGACAACGCGGTCGCCGTGCTCGGCGAGCAACGAGATGGTCAGCGTCGACAGCAGCTGATTGTAGCCGAGCGCCGGCGAAATCGGCTTGGCACCCGGCTTGTCGAACAGGAGACCGGCCTGGGTGTCATGGGAGCCATGACCGCCGGTCTCGAAGGCGTAGATGCCGATGACCTGCTCCTTGGTCAGGCCGGCAGCCAGCGCCGCATGCGCGTAGGCGCGCTTGAATTCGAACTCGCTGTCCGGCCGGTCAGGTACGAAGCGGTATTGCTCCTCTGCGGCACGAAGGTAGTCCGCGACCACCGGAATCGTGCGCTCCTCCTTCTGCGGCGGCTGCTCCGGGGGCGGGAAGGGATCCTTGGGCCGCGGGGGGCCGGTATAGACCGGCGGCTGGGTCAGCACGTAGTCGGTGAGGACGATTGGCTGGCGGTTGCGCCGTTTGGCGTTGCGCGCGCGCCGCTTGTCGGCGACGTCATCCCAATAGGCGTCCGCCCTCGCGTTGTAGGCGCTGCGTGCCTTCTTGTATTCCGCGAGCCTGGACTGATAGGCGGCGACTTCCGGGTCGCTGACCTGGGCGCTGGCGAAGCTGTCGGCGCTGACCGCGGCATTGCCGGTGCAGGCGGCGGTGGAGAACACCAGCAGCCCGGCGGCGAGCCAGCGTGGCCAGACGCTGAACGCGATCCGGCAGTTGCCGTGACAGTTCATCCGCGGCGTTTGCCGACTGCTGTACGATCCCGGGTGCAGCGCCACGAGGCCCTCTTGCGCACATGTCCCTTGCGGCGACTGACCGACGCCTGGCCGATCCATTCCCCGCGTCCCTGCCGCGTGCGGCACCCTTGGCCATGACAAAAGAACACGCCGCAATTGCGGCGTGTCCTAGGGCAAGGCCGTTAAAAAAGGATTCAATCTGGCTGACGCCGTTAACGCCTGCGCAAGAGTTGTGACGGCTACCGGATGGCGACTCCGTCGCGCACGGTCAGGACGGTGTTCTTGTCCGCCTTGATCACGGTCGGACCTTGCGCGGTCAGCAGGTCGGTCCCGAGATTGAATTGGGTCGCGGAAATCCCGATCACGGCGATCAGGATCGCGGCGCTGAGGCCGACCACCACGATCTTGAGGTGGGTGGTGCGGTCGGCAGTGTATAGCGACCAGTTCATGACGTCCTCCAAGGGCTCCTGGCCATTGGTCGGGCCAGCCCTGAGACGGGTTCAAGCCTTTCTCGGGGAGATAACGTGGGGTCGGCGGCCGGGTTCCCAAGTGAGGATCACGCAGGATTGAAGGGCTGGCCTGCGGGGCAGGGAGGCTGGAACACTGCGGCCATTCGTCCGGAACGGCCCGGCAAGGCGTCAAAAGCGTCGTCTCGACGATCTGCCATGCGGGATAAGTTGCCGCATCCCGATCACCCTGCTTGCCGCGCAGTATCACCGTCAGTATATAAATATCTGAAACTACAGCAGGTTTTAAGCGTTCTAAACTGGAGAGCGGTGGCGTGATCGTCTGTTCCTGCAACGTGCTGTCCGACAAGCAAATCCTGGCGGCCCTGCAACTCGGCGCCCGGCCGCGGGGGGCAAGGCAGGTCTACCGCTGCCTCGGCTGCGCACCGCGCTGCGGCCGTTGCCTGGAGACCGTGCGCGCGTTGCTGGCGCAGGCCCATCTTGATAATTGCAAGGTCGGCTGCGGCGCATGCCCGGCCGCCGATGCGCACCACGGCGACGACCAGGCCGCCAGGGATGTGCCGGTGCTGGCCGCCGCCGAATGAACCGCGCGTCCGCGCGACACGTTCAATCCTGACGGAAACCGAATGGCGCGGGGACGCGCGAGGAGCAGGCAATGAAAGGCGACGCCAAGGTTATCGAGTATCTCAACAAGGGCCTGCGCAGCGAGCTGACTGCCATCAACCAGTACTGGCTGCACTACCGCATTCTCAATGACTGGGGATTGAACGACCTGGCCAAGAAATGGCGTGAAGAGTCGGTCGAGGAAATGCATCACGCCGACCGCTTCGTCGACCGCATCCTGTTCCTCGAGGGCTTTCCCAACATGCAGACGCTTGATCCGCTGCGCATCGGGCAGGACGTCAAGGAAATCCTTGAGGCGGATCTGGCTGCCGAGGTCGGCGCGCGGGCGCTCTACCAGGAGGCGGCCAATCATTGCCTCAAGGTGCACGATCATCCGTCACGCGAACTGTTCGAGGATCTGATGGCCGACGAGGAAGGGCACATCGATTTTCTCGAAACACAGCTCGATCTGATCGAACGCATCGGGCTCGAGCGCTACACGCAAACCCATGTCGGCGGGCTGGGCGATGGCGGTACGCCCGGACTGGGCGGGGACAAATGAAAGCGCGCCGGCTTTGGCCGGCGCGTTCTTCGAAGTCGGTCAGAAATCGCTGATGTAGCAGATCAGGCTGCCGCCGCGGCCGGCGCCTTTTTCCTTTTCAGCGGATAGTCGGCGCTTTCATAGAGCTCACGGATCTCGCGGTGACCCAGCCGCCCGGTCTCGATCTCGATGTAGGCGCCGAGCAGCTGTGGCTCGGCCAGCTCCTCGACCGCGAAACGGATGGCATCTGCAGCCTTGTCGAACCGGCGGTACTTGACCTTGCTTGGGGCCTTACGATTGCGCGAAGGGAACAGCTCGGCCGGCACGTTGTAATTGAATCGATGCATTTCACTCGTCTCCAAGGCAATCCGAATTCAACTGAATTCGAGGCAATAAGGGCTGTATGTTATATGGGGTTGAATGGTGATTTAGGAAGGGGTGAACCGGGCGAAATTCCAACTGGGTTAAGCAAAAAAAGACCGTGGCCAGTGCGATTCCGGCAATTTTGAAGATCGACATGCCCGCGGCGAGCAACATCCTTCGGACGTTCGGAAACACGGCAAAAGGCCCTCGGCCGGCGCCTGCCTGACAACGGGCGATCGTCAGGCCTGGTGACCGGGACGGTACCGGTTCGAAGCACCCGTCAGGGTCACGCTTCGCCGATCGGCAGGACCACATGAAAAACCGATCCGTGCGACGTTCCCGGTGATACCCACAAGCGTCCGCCGTGCGCCTCGACGATCGAGCGACATATCGCCAATCCCAGTCCCATGCCTTCGGCCTTGGTGGTGAAAAACGGGTCGAAAATGTGCTCCAGTTGATCAGGTTTGATCCCGACGCCCGAGTCTTCCACCGTTACCGTAACGCTTCCGGGACCATCGAGATCCGATTTGAGTATCAGCACCGGCTTCTGGCCGTTGCCGGACTTCATCGCTTCGACGGCGTTCATGACCAGGTTTATCAGGACCTGTTGCAGCTGGGTGCGGTCCGCAATGACGGGCGGCAGATCCTGGAGGAGCTGGGTCCTGACGATGACATGGTGCTTGCGGAGTTCGCCATGAGCCAGCTTGAGAATATCTGCGATGACGTCGTTGACGGCTAATTGCTCCTTTTCCCGGCTGCCCCTCTTCAGCAAGCTCCGCACGCTTTCGATCACCTCGCTCGCGCGATGTGCGTCGTTGGCAAGGCTCTTGAGCGCGGAACGAGCTTCGGCGATGTCCGGTTCTTTTCTCGACAACCACCTTTGTGCGGCGCTGCTGTTTGCGGCGATTGCCTGCAACGGCTGATTGATTTCGTGCGCGATGGACGCTGCCATCGCCCCGACGGTGGTCAGGCGTGCGACACGCGCAAGTTCGGTGTGTTCGGCCCGTTCACGGTCATGTGCGGCCGCCACTTCCGCGAGCATGTCATTGAAGGCAGCGGTAAGCTGTCCGATCTCGCTCTTGGCGGTGTAGTCAAGGCGCAGGCTGTAATCCCTTGTCCGGCGCACATCCGACGCGAGTTTTTCAAGACGCTCCAGAGGCTCCACGATGTGCCGATGCGTCAGCACCGAAACCACGATGCTGAGACCGACGAGAACGCCGGTCAAAGCGAGACTGAGACCCATCCGGTCGACAAAGCCGCCAATGCGCGTTTGCAGCAGCCGATCGAGCTCGGACTGGGCGGATGCCCATGCTGCAATCGCGCTTTCCACGACGCCGCCAAAGCGAGGATCGAGCGCGGCGGTCCGGTCGGCGGAGGTCTCGCCGATTCCAGCTTCCACGCTCTCGAGAAAGGCATCCGTGCGCGACATCATCTCGGCGAATGCGCCATAAACGGACTGCTTCAGGCTGCCATCCGGGTTTCCGCGATATGCCGCCGCCAGGTTTCCCTTCACCTGCTCCGATACTGACTGCAGTTCGCTCCGCGAGACTTCAAAATGCACCCTTTGCTCGCTGGATGGAGTTACCGCAGCGGTGGCCTGTCGGGACAGGATCTGTACCTCGGCCAGGCGGCGGAAAAAGACGGGCATCTTCCGGGTGATCAGGTCCTGCAGATTGTAGCTGTCGAGATCCGGGTCGAGCGCCAAGTTGGAGTCGTCCGCCACGCGAGAGACCAGCCGCCGCGCCGCCGCGAGCACCTCGAGCGCGGCGGAATAGGATTGATTGTCATCCGGATTGTCTGACCATGACCGCAGCGCCGCCGCGAGCGACCGGGCGAGTCCGTCTGTTTCCAGCTGTGCGCCCGCACCCTGCTGCGCCACCGCCAGCGTCCTGAGCATCTCGTCGGTCGTCCGCTTCGTCTGTATGCTGGATGAGTCGATCGGCGGGGCGCCGAGGACTCCGGCGTAAACCTTGCGCATCGCCGTCAGGTATCGGCTGCCGACAAGCTCCTTTTTCGCAAAATCGATCGCAATCTGCTTTTCGGCAATGAGGCTGTACACCGTTGCACCAATCGCAACGATGAATGTGCCGCACAGGATCGTGATCATTGCGCCGGCACGCAGGTCCTTGAACATGACTTGACCCCAGCAGCCTGCGGAGACCCTTCTTGCCGCAATGTGGCGAAGCGGCCTCACCTGAGAGCATGGATAACTTTAGTATAGTTCCGGAACGGTAACCAGCTTGGCAGCTTGGCGGTCAACCGCGGGTAGAATACGCGCGGGTACGACGCGGCTTCGTCCAGCGACGTGCTAGATGCTTCCCACCGTCTTCAGCCGCACGCGCGGATGGATCTCGCTTTGCGAGATGACAGGCGTCTGGGCGCGGAAGCGTTCAACGATGCCCCTCACGAAGGGGCGAATGCCGGCCGAGCTGACCAGCACCGGTGACTCGCCTTCTCGCGCCGCTTCCTCGAATTTCTCGCGCACCGTGGTGATGAATTCGCTGAGCCTGGACGGCTGCATGGCAAGCGAGCGTTCGTCGCCCTGGCCAACCATTGCCTCGGCGAAACTCTGTTCCCAGGCGGCCGACAGGGCAATCAGCGGGAGGTAGCCGTTGCTTCCGACGTATTGCGCGCAGATTTGCCGGGCGAGCCGGGCGCGTACGTGTTCGGCCAGTATCAGCGGGTTGCGCGTTGCCGAGATTCCGTCGGCGATGCCCTCCAGGATGGAAGACAGATCGCGGATGGATACACGCTCGGACAGCAGAACCTGCAAGACGCGCTGGATGCCGGAGACGGTGATCAGCGACGGTACGAGATCCTTGACCAGCTCCGACTGCTCCTTCGGCAATTCCTTCAGCAGCTTCTGCACCTCGCCGTAGGACAACAGCTCCGACATGTTGCCCTT
>CAZUDR010000094.1:0-9591 GCA_964618715.1 uncultured Undibacter sp.
TGGAGAACGGCGCCTCGCCGATCCAGTTGGCCCCTTCCCCGCCCATCTGGGTGAAGCCGATCGTCTCGCGGTCCATCCACTGCGCCATGAAGTGGCAGCCGATGCCCGCGTAGGCGCGGCTGCCATCCGGCACGCGGGTCGACGTGTTGTGCGGACAGCCCGAGCAGAAATAGGGAATGCGCTGCGCCACGTCGGTGGTCTCGGCCAGCGCCCGCTGCGCCGACTTCAGGCGCGACACATTGGCGGCAAGCTCGTCGTTGGGCGCGTAACGCAACAGGCGTTCGCCGATGCAGATGGCAACGTCGTTGGGATCGAGCGCGCCCTTGACCGGGAACAGCCAGTTGCCCTGCTCGTCCCGCTTGCCGATGCAGGCCGGCTGGTTGGCGGTACCGTAAAGCTCCTCGCGCACCTGCACCTCGATCAGCGAGCGCTTCTCCTCCACCACGATGATGAGATCGAGACCCCGGGCGAAATCGGCCAGCTCCTGCCGCGCGATCGGCCACGGGCAGCCGATCTTGAACAGGCGCAGCCCGAGGTCGTTGCAGCGCACCTCGTCGATGCCGAGCTCGTCGAGCGCCTGGCGCACGTCGAGATAGGATTTCCCCGTGGTGATGACGCCGACCTTCGGATTCGGCCCGCCCGAGGTGATGGTGCTGTTGAGCCGGTTGGCCCGCAGGAAGGCGAGCATGGCGTCGCGCTTGAAGTCGTGCAGCCGCGCTTCCTGGCCGAGAATGGTGTCGACAAGCCGGATATTGAGCCCGCCCTCGGGCATGGCGAAATCGGTCGGCGTGACAATCTGCAGGCGGTCGACGCTGCCGTCGGCGACGCCGGTCGACTCGACCGTCTCGTGCATGCATTTGAGCGCGGTCCAGGTGCCGGTGTAGCGCGACATGGCCCAGCCGTAGAGCGCGTAGTCCATGATTTCCTGCACGCCGGCCGGATTGAGAATCGGCATCATCACGTCGACGAAATGGAATTCGGACTGATGCGCGGTGGTGGACGATTCCGCGGTGTGGTCGTCGCCCATCAGGGCAAGCACGCCACCGTGCTTCGATGTGCCGGCAAGATTGGCGTGGCGGAAGACGTCGCCGGAACGGTCGACGCCGGGGCCCTTGCCGTACCACATGCCGAACACGCCATCGAACCTGCCCTCGCCGCGCAGCTCGGCCTGCTGCGTGCCCCAGAGTGCTGTGGCGGCAAGCTCCTCGTTCAGCCCGGGCTGAAACGTGACGTCGGCGGCGGACAGGAACCGGCCGGCGCGCATCATCTGCTGGTCGAGCCCGCCGAGCGGCGAGCCGCGATAGCCGGTGACGTAGCCCGCGGTGTTCAGGCCGGCACGGCGGTCGCGCTCCTTCTGCATGAGCAGCGCGCGGACCAGTGCGTGATAGCCGGTGACCAGGACATGGTCCTGCGCCAGATCGTACTTGTCGTCGAGGCTGACGGAGCGAAGACTCATGAGCGGCCTGTTGTGCGCTGCCACGGTACCAGCCGGTGGACCTCTATCATATAGGCCAGGGTGGCCGCACCCGAAACGGGAACGGTCGAAAATCCCCTGTTCCGTCAATACGCTGCGTGTGTTTCAGGATTTGCGCACAAGCGGCAAGGAAATTGCGCGCCCACGCCGGCGCGCGCATTTTCATGCACTGCAAAGGCAGGGCAGGTCTACGCCGCGCGCGGGTGGTCAAATCTTGCGCGCCCGGTAAAAGGGAATCAGCCGGGTCCCGCCTTCATGTTGCAATCCTCCTCTGTCGAAACCCGATCGTCCTGGGTGGTCGCCACCGTGGCGCTGATCGCCATGCTGATGGCGTTCGGCGGCGCCTGGATCACGCCGGTCGCACTGAAGGACATCGCCGCCGAGGTGGGCGGCGCGCGATCCGTCCCCGCGCTCGGCAGCGCGCTGGCCTGGCTGTGCTCGGGCGCGGGCGGCATCATGATGGGCCGCATCGCCGACAAGGTCGGCACGCGCTGGACGGTGATCGCCGGGGCGCTGATGATCGGCGTCGGCCTGACGATCTCGACACTGGGGCCGCCCTGGCCGTTCTGGATCGGTCACGGACTGTTCATCGGCCTGATCGGTCTCGGTGGCATCAATGCGCCGATCTACATCTATGTTAGCCGCTGGTTCGACCGCCGCCGCGGATCGGCACTGGCGCTGATCTCCAGCGGCACCTACCTCGCCGGCGCCGTCTGGCCGCCGGTGTTCGAGCGCGCCATCGCGTACATGGGCTGGCGGCAGACCATGCTGTGGTACGCGGTGGTCGCGATTGTCGTGATTGTCCCGCTGGCCGCGATCTTTTTCCGCGATCCGCCGGAAGTGATCCCGGCCGTCACGGTGACGGAAGGCGACGGCGCGCAGACACGGGTGCTGGGCTGGCCGCCCAACGTGGTGTTTGCGCTGATGTGCGCCGCCGCCATCTTCTGCTGCATCCCGATGGCGATGCCGCAGGGCCATCTGGTGGCCTACTGCACCGATCTCGGATTCACGCGCTCGGTCGGCGCGCTGATGCTCTCGCTGCTGCTCGGCACCGCCTTCGTGAGCCGGCAGATCTGGGGCGCCATCTCCGACCGTATCGGCGGACTTTCCACCGTGCTGATCGGATCGGTCTGGCAGTGCAGCGCCATGACGGCATTGCTGCTGACGCAGAGCGAGGCGGGACTGTTCACCGTCGTCGGCGCCTTCGGCCTCGGCTTTTCCGGCATCATCCCCGCCTATGCGCTGGCGGTGCGCGAACTGTTTCCGGCGTCACAGGCCTACTGGCGCATTCCGACGCTGCTGATGTTCACCGCCTTCGGCATGGCGGGCGGCGGCTGGCTCGCCGGCATCCTCTACGACTACTACGGCTACTACGCGCCGGCCTTCGCCGCCGGCATCGGCGCCAACATCCTGAACATGCTGATCGTCGGCTTGCTGGTGATGCGAATGCGGATGCGGGTGGCCTACGCCTGAGCACGGGGGCTGATCAGGCGGGCGCCCGCGAGGATGGCGAAGGCGATCACCGCCGGCAGCAGCGCGTGCCAGACACCCGCGGAAGCCAGTGCCGCCGTCGCCGCCCAGGCAATGGAGGAGAAGGCCTCGGCGAAGGTTGCCATGCGTGACGAGGTCTGCCGGCGGCGGAACTGGCTCCGTTTCGCCTGCACGCGGAAGCAAAGCTGTATCAGCGTGGCGGCACCGGCGGCGCCGAGCACGCCGAGCCCCGCTACCAGTCCCGCCCATGACGACATCGCTGCGATCGCCAGCACCAGCGGCGCAAAGATGAGCGCGATGATGCCGAGCACTGCTTCGATCTTCGCCAGTACAACGCGGCCTGCACGGATCGGCGCGGTGCCGATCAGATCCGGCGCATCCTCGCCGGAGATCGACAGCCAGGCGAGGCCGCCGCCGAGCTGGCCGGCGGCCATCACCACGACGGGGATCAGCACCACATAGGAGTCGGTCTTCGACCCGAAGGTGACCCACAGGAACAGGGCCGGCGGCAGCAGATAAAGAATTTGCATCAGGGTCTGCGACACCAGCCAGGGATCGCGCCGCAGCAACGTCCATTCCTTCTGCCGCAATGCGCGCGCCGGAGAGCGGCGCCGGAAGCTTCGGATCCAGCGGTGCCGCCGCCTCGCACCGAAGCCGACGCCCGCTGCCGCCACCGCATGCTCGCCGAACCGCCCGGCGAACAGCGCGATCGACGCCGCCAGCAGGACCGCAGCAAAGACCATCACACCTGCGAGCGCACCGAGGTCACCGAGCACGGCGCGCGCCGGCCACCAGACCACGCTGGCGGCTGCAGGAACGCGATCGAGCATCCAGTCCGACTGCAGGGCAGCAAAGCGGGACAGGCTGCCGAAGGACAGGATCGCCGCCGCCTGCAGACCGATGACGAAGGCCGCACCGATGACGGCCGCGACGATCTGCGCCATCAGCCGCGTGCGCCTCGCGCCGATCGTGCGGAACAGGAAAATGGTGAGCGCCAGCGCCGCCACGACGGCAACGGCACCGAGGGCGGCGACCACGCCGTAGGCTGCGAGCCACCCTGCACTGCCGCGCCAGGCCAGCACGTTGACAAAGGGCGCCGCGAGGAACAGCGCGAGCAGCACCACCGAAAACGCGATGCGGCTCATGCGCACCGAGAACACTTTGCGGGCCGATGCCGGCGCTGTCAGGATCAGGTCGAGGTCGGAGCGCGAGTAAAAGGCCCGCGTCACGGATTCCATCGCCTGCGACAGCAGCAGCGACCACGACAGCAGCAGCGTGCCGGTGACGCCGGCCAGGGTCGCCGTATCGGGAGCGAGATTGGCATCGGCATAGCCCGCGACCAGCCACCAGGCGAACAGATGGACAAAGCAGCCAAAGATGATGAGCGCGACCACCACGGTGCGCAGGCGCGAGCGGCCGCCCGCCGTCATCAGCGCCAGCCAGTCGCGCCAGCTCAGGCGCAGTTCATGACCGGCGAGCCAGGTCAGGGTCGCTGGCTGGCTCAAGCGGCCTCCTCGGCGACAAGCGTCAGAAACGTGTCCTCCAGGGTCGTTTGAGCGGCGCCGGTCTTGCGGTGCAATTCGTCGAGAGTGCCTTCGGCAATCAGCCGGCCGCCGGCGATGACGCCGATGCGGTCGGCCATGCGCTCGGCCACTTCGAGAATGTGCGTCGTCATGATCACGGTGCCGCCGGCGGCCGCGCGCTGACGCAGGACGTTCTTCACCTGGCGCGCCGAGCCGGCGTCGAGCCCGGTGAGCGGCTCGTCGAGAATGATGAGCTTCGGATCGTGCACCAGCGCACCGGCAAGAGCGACCTTCTGCTTCATGCCGCGGGAGAATCCTTCGCAGCGCTCGTGCGCGTGCGGGCCGAGGCCGAGCCAGTCGATCAGGTCGGTGGCGCGCGCTTCCGCAGTGGCCGCATCGATGCGCCAGAGCCCGGCGACGAACTCGAGATATTCGAAGGGCGTCAGCTTGTCGTAGATCATGGGTTCGTCGGAGAGCCAGGCTGTCACCTGCTTGGCGGCGACCGGATCGGCCAGCGCATCGATGCCGTCGAGCATGATCCTGCCGGCGTCGGGATGCAGCAGCCCGACCACCATGCGCAGGGTGGTGGTCTTGCCGGCGCCGTTTGGCCCGACCAGAACATAGAACTCCCCGCCGTAGACAGTGAGATCGAGCGCATCCACTGCCGGGCGGTCGAAGCGTTTGCAGAGCCCGCGCAGCGCGAGGGCAACAGGGCGATCGGCGTGACTCATCACTGTATGGTCCGCTGAATGAGGAACAGGCCTGGCGCTTTAGCAGCCAAGTCGTTTCGTCCCCGTAAATCGGGGCACTTGCAGCAGACGCATTAAGCTTGAAAAGCAGTTAACCGGCGCGACCACGGCACGCGCGCGCGCCCGGAAAAACGTCAGGCTTTCGGCAACAGGGCGAACGTTTTGTCGCCGTACATCCTGCGTGCATCGGCGAGCAGCGGCTGCACCGCGTCGACAAAGGCGGCATGTTCCTGGGGGCTCGGTTCCACAATCTCGCAGCCGGCCTCCTCGATTGCCTGGCGCGACTGCAAGTGTTCCTCGACCGCCAGATTGCGCTGAAAGGCAACCGCCTCCTTCACCGCATCCCGCATCGCCTGCTGCAGGTCGTCGGGCCACGACTGGAACGACGCGCGGTGCAGGAAGATTGGCCGCGAAATGTAGAAGTGCGAGGTCAGGGTGTGAAACTTGTGGAACCTGTGCACACCGTAGGTGACCGTGTTGGCGAGCGGGTTTTCCTGCGCGTCCAGCGAACCGGCCTTGATCATGGCGATGGCCTCGGTGAGGTCCATGCGCATGGCCCTGGCGCCGAGCAGTTCGAAGGTGCGCCGGTGGATCTCGCTCGGCAGCACGCGGATCGACATGCCCCTGATGTCGGCGGGCGTGTGGATCGGACGCAGCCTGTTGGAAATGTGACGGAAGCCGTTCTCGAACCAGCCGAGGATGCGGTAGCCAACGCGATCCTCGGTCTTGCGCACGAGAAAGTCGCCGAGCGCGCCGTCCATGGCCGCGCGCGCCTGCGCATTGTTGGCGAACAGGAACGGCAGATCCACGAAACCGAGTTCGGGCACGCGGTCGGTGAGATAGCTCGACGACTGATAGCCGAGCGTCATTTCGCCGCTCTCGACCAGTGCGAGGATGTCCTCGGCCTTGTGGCCGTGATCCATGATGTTCCACACGTAATCGACGGCAACGCCGTCGCCGAACCGGTTTTGTAATTTGTCGCCGATAAATTTGAGCGACTTGCTGAAGCCGGTGGTGGGTGGCCCGTAGCCGGCCATGCGGATCTTGATTGATTGGGTCATGCGGTCGCGCCTTGCAAGGGACCTCTCCTATAGCCGGCGCGCAGCGCTTTGGCCAAGCACGCCCTCTGTGATAGTCTTACGCGAAGCGAGCACAGGAGGACGCCGGCGATGAACAAGCCCGCCAAGCTAGCCATGGCCACGTCACAGGGCACGGTTTCAGACGCCGAGTGGGAGGCCAGGGTCGACCTTGCCGCCGTCTACCGGCTGATCCATGAGTACGGCTGGGACGACGTCATCTACAATCATTCTTCCATGCGCGTGCCGGGCGAGTCCCGCAACTTCCTCATGAAGCGGCACGAGCTGCTCTATGAGGAGGTGACCGCGTCCAACCTCGTCAAGGTCTGCATGGACGAGGATCTCGACGAGCGCGCCGGCGTCAACCGCCCCGGCTTCACGCTGCACGGCGGTGTTCTGGCGGCGCGCGATGACGTCAACTGCGCCATCCACGTCCACACGGCGACCGGCATGGCCATCGGCGGCCTGAAGAGCGGCCTGCGCATGGTTTCGCAGCAGGCGATCCGCTTCTATCAGCGCGTCGGCTATCACGCCTATGAAGGCATCACCGAGGACTTCGGCGAGCGGGAGCGCATCAACCGGGATCTCGGGAAGAACCGGGCGATGATCCTGCAGAATCATGGACTGCTCACCGTGGGCAAGAGCGCGCGCGATGCGTTCGTCCTGATGCATCACCTCATCGAGGCGGCCGAGATCCAGCTGACGCTTGAGGCGACCGGCAGCGAGCTGAACGAGATACCGCCGGACATCTGCGCCAAGACGGTCGCCCAATACGAGAAGCATGATGCCGGACGCGGCAGCGCCGACTGGGCGGCCTATCTGCGCCGGCTCGACAAGATCGATCGCAGCTATCGCAACTGACCGCCAGACAATCTTGTCGTTTCCGTTCCCGGCCGGCTCCGGACACGCCGGGGCCGGCTATTTCGCGGCCCCGGCTCGCGTCGGCTGACCGCCATTGACGCTCGGTGCGTGATCGACGAAACATGGCGCGGTCATGCAGTCGTCCGTCGTGCGTCTCAGCAACCAGTCCGGCATCGCGCTCATCGAGATCGACAATCCGCCGGTCAACGCCACCTCGCATGCCGTGCGCGAGGGCCTGAAGTCGGCGGTCGAACGGGCGGCCAGTGATCCCGCGATCGAGGCCATAGTCATCGCCGCGGCAGGCCGGACCTTCGTTGCCGGTGCCGACATCAGGGAACAGGGCAAGCCCCCGCAGCCACCCGTTCTGCCCGAGGTGTGCAACGCCATCGAGAATTGCGACAAACCTGTGGTGGCCGCCATTCACGGCACCGCGCTCGGCGGCGGCTTCGAGCTGACGCTCGCCGCACATGCGCGCATCGCCACAGCCGATGCCCGTGTCGGCCTGCCCGAGGTCAATCTCGGTATCATTCCCGGCGCCGGCGGCACGCAGCGTGCGCCGCGCCTCTGCGGCGTGTCGGCGGCCATCGATCTCGTCACCTCGGGAAGGCCGCTGCCCGCGCCCCGTGCGCAGACGCTCGGACTGATCGATCGCATTGCCCGGAACGATCTGCGTGCCGAAGCGGTCGCATTCGCGCGCGAACTGGTCGGCAAGCCGCTGCGACGCACCGGCGCCCTGCCCGTGCCGGATTTCGACCGTGTCGCCGCCGAGCAGCAGATCGCCGCGGTGGAGAAGAAGGCACGCGGTCAGCTGTCGCCGGGCAAGGCCGGACGCGCGGTGCTGCTGAGCGCCGAACTGCCCATTGCCGAAGGCCTGACGCACGAGCGCGCGATCTATTCGGAGCTGGTGACCTCCGACCAGGCGGCCGCCCTGCGCCATGTTTTCTTTGCCGAGCGGCAGGCCGCCAGGGTGCCGGGCCTCGATGGCGTCAGCGCGCGCAACGTTGCCACCATCGGCATCGCCGGCGCCGGCACCATGGGATCGGGCATCGCCGTTGCCTGCCTCGATGCCGGCTACAAGGTCATCGTTGTCGAGCAGAAAGAAGCGGCGGTGCAGGCCGGTGAAAAGCGCATTGCCGGGCTCTACGACCGCGCCATCAGGTCGAAGCGCATGACCGACGCCGACAAGGCGGAGCGCCTCGGCCGGCTGACGCTCAGCGCCGACCGCACCGCCTTCGCGCCGGCCGATCTGATCATCGAGGCGGTGTTCGACGACCTGCCGGTGAAGCAGGAGCTGTTCAAGGCGCTCGATGCCGTCGTGCGGCCCGACTGCGTGCTCGCCACCAATACCAGCTATCTCAATCCGGACGAGATCGCCGCCGTCACCGCGCACCCGGAACGGGTCGTCGGCATGCATTTCTTCTCGCCGGCGCACGTCATGCGTCTGCTGGAGGTGGTCAACGCCGCGCGGACCGCGCCGGAGGTGCTGGCCACCGCGCTCGCCGTCGGCAAGCGACTGCGCAAGCTCAATATCGTCGCCGGCGTCTGCGAAGGCTTCATCGGCAACCGCATCTACGCCATGTACCGCAAGCAGTGTGAATACATGCTGGAGGACGGCGCGCTGCCACAGGACGTCGATGGCGCGCTGGAAGCCTACGGGCTGCCCATGGGACCGTTCGCGGTCAACGATCTGTCCGGCCTCGACATCGCCTGGGCACGCCGCAAGCGTCTGGCGCCGACCCGCGACCCGCGCGAGCGCTACGTCGCCATTCCCGACCGGCTCTGCGAAACGGGCCGACTGGGGCAGAAAACCGGCGCCGGCTGGTACCGCTACGTTGACGGCAGGCGCACGGTCGACCCGGAGGTGACGGCGCTGATCGAGGCTGCCTCGAAGGACAAGGGGATCGCGCGCAAGCCGATCCCGGCGGAGGAGATCCAGGCGCGGGCACTGGCGACGATGGTCAACGAGGGGGCCAAGATCCTTGCCGAAGGTATCGCGCTGCGCGCCTCCGACATCGACCTCGTGCTGATCAACGGCTACGGCTATCCGGCCTGGCGGGGCGGGCCGATGTTCGAGGCGGACCGCATCGGCCTCGCCAGGGTGCTGGCGGACGTCGAGCGCATCGCGGAACGCGACGGTTTCGGCTGGGAGCCGGCGCCGCTTCTGGTCGACCTGACGCAGGGAAACAGGAAGTTCGCTGATCTTCCGTCCAGGGTTTGACGGCCTTTTTTCAGCAGGCCAGCCGACAAGTCTGCATTCTCGTCGAATCGCAATCGCCGGCCTGAACGGAAACGGCCGCGCCTTGGGGCGCGGCCGGTCATGAACTTGTCCCGATCGAATTCGATCAGCGCGTGGACGGACCCGACGCCAGTCCCTCGGTGGCCGCCTTCTTGCTCCTGGTCTTGCTCTCGGTAGCCGA
>CAZUDR010000095.1:0-9546 GCA_964618715.1 uncultured Undibacter sp.
GCCGATATCGAGTTTCCCAACGATCTGCTGCAGGAACTCGACCGCATGGAATTCTACGTCTACGAGACCGGCGAAACCGTGAAGGCGCGGCGCCGGCCGATCGTCGTGATCACCTCCAATAACGAGAAAGAGCTGCCGGATGCGTTCCTGCGCCGCTGCTTTTTCCACTACATCCGTTTTCCGGACCCCGACACCATGGCGGCAATCATCGAAGTGCATTTTCCCGGCATCAAGCAACGTCTCGTGTCGGAAGCGCTGAGACTGTTTTATGAAATCCGCGAAGTACCCGGGATGAAGAAGAAACCCTCAACCTCGGAATTGCTCGACTGGCTGAAACTGCTGATGGTGGAAGATATCGGGCCGGAACTCTTGCGCGAGCGCGATCCGAAGAAGCTCATTCCGCCGCTGCACGGCGCACTGCTCAAAAACGAGCAGGACGTTCACCTGTTTGAGCGGCTGGCGTTCATGGCGAGACGCGAGGGGCGCTGACAACCGGCGGAGGGAACATTGTCCGGATGCCAGCTATAATGAACAGATCAGCCCTTCTCCCGTTTCCCCGGATGTGTTGTTAAAAAAGCATAGTTTGCCTGCCTCTGACCGAGTACAATTTTTGCATCGATTTGCAACCGATGAAACCAGGTGTATGAACGATCGCCGCATCCCCCGCTCTATCCTGATAGCCACCGTTCTTGCCGCGTGCGCTCAGTCGGCGCATGCGCAGGGCACAATTTCCTCACCAAACGACAGGACGACGGCGAACCGCCAGTATGTTATTGACTTGGGTGTCGGCGCCAGACTCAAGCCCAGATACCCTGGTGCCGAGGACTATATTGTCTATCCGTTTCCGATCATTGCGGTCGGCCGGTTTTATGTTCCCGGTATCGGCCAGGTTGTTGATCGCGATAAAGTCAAGCGTGGCTTTTATGTATTCCCGTCATTCGGCTTCATCGGTGAACGCAAGGCGTCCGATTCCCCCGATTTGACAGGTACGAACACGATCGATTGGGCACTCGAACTGGGTATTGGTGCCGGTTATCGCTATGACTGGCTGCGTGGTTTCGTTGAACTGCGTCAGGGCATAAATGGCCACACAGGCCAGGTCGCCGATTTCGGAATCGATGTTATCTTCAATCCAACCGACCGGCTGGAAGTCTTCTTTGGACCGCGCGCCTCCTGGGGCTCCGACAGATATATGAACACCTATTTCAGTGTCACTGCCGCCGAGGCAGCCGCTCCCGGTTCGGTACTCTCAACCTATGATGCGGGCGCCGGTTTCGAGACCGTTGGTCTGGCGGCCCGTGCAAGCTACGCCTGGACCGAGACCACGACCTTGCATCTGCGAGGCGGCTGGGACCATTTTGTTGGCGACGCGGCCAGGAGTCCCATCGTCAAGACCGGCAGCGAGAACCAGTTTTCAATCGGCGTCGGCGTCAGCTATCGATTTGCGTTCGACATTTTCAATTGAAGTAGGTATCCCGCGGGCAACCCTGCACCCGCTCCGTGACACGGCGTACCTCTCAGGCAATTCAACGCCACCTACCCCGCGCCGCCTGCGCCGCCCTCCACCTCCGGCTCTGCCAGACCCTTGTCTTCGCGCGCAAGCCGCCGCGCCGCGTTGCGTGCTCGCGCGCGTTCCCTGTAGCGCGACAGCACCTGTCTCGCCCGATCGACCGGACGCGAGCCCCAATACATCCCTTGCGCCAGCGCGCGCCCCAGCAGCCCGCCGGCCCAGACCAGCTCATAGGGCGCGAAAAGCCGCCAGGTTTCGTCGCGTTCGACCATGCCGCGCGCGACCAGCTCTCCGGCCATTGCGGTCGTATTGAGCCCGTGCCCGCCGAAGCCGCTTGCGATCCAGAGTCCCGGCTCGAGTTCGCCGATCTGCGGCATGCGGTGCACCGGGCGGCCGAGCGTGCCATTCCAGAGATGGGCGATTTCTACCGAACCGAGTTCGGGAAAGTTCCGCAGGATGTCACCCTTCAGGCCACGGGCGGCAATGCCGGGTTTGGCCGGCCAGACCCGCATCCGGCCCGACCACTGCAGACGGTCGCCGCCGACAATCCGGTAATGGTTGTCCGCACGGTTGGTGTCGCTCACTCCGCCGCGGTAGCGGATCAATTCGTGAAGTTGCGGTCCGAGCGGTTCGGTGACCATGACAAACGTCGTGATCGGCAACAGCGTTGCAGCAAGCTGCGGCATCAGGTCACCGATGTCCACGTTGCCGGCAAGCACCACGTGCGGTGCGCGGACGAGCGCATGCGCAGTGGTAATGCGCTTGCGCACGCCGCCGGAATCGAGCGAGAGCGCCGGCGTTTCCTCATAGATGCGTGCACCCGCCGATTCCGCTGCCACCGCCAGACCCAATGCATAGTTGAGCGGGTGAATGT
Source organism: uncultured Undibacter sp. (assembly GCA_964618715.1). Classification (GTDB taxonomy): domain Bacteria; phylum Pseudomonadota; class Alphaproteobacteria; order Rhizobiales; family Xanthobacteraceae; genus Pseudolabrys. Next base: position 2,385 of record CAZUDR010000095.1, read on the forward strand.
GAAAGGCATTGGGAAAATGCGCGGCGCTGAAATAGCGGGAATTGCGCAGCATCTCGCGCACGCGTTCCGTCGGCCAGTATTCGGCATCAGCACCGATCCAGCGCAGCCGCTCAACCTCCGCAGCGACGTTCCGGTCGTTGTCTATCTTCGACACATGCAGCCAGCCCGGGACCGGATCGACGCCGGGCATGCCCGTCTCCTCGATGGTACGCCGGACATAGCCGACCCCCTGCTCCGACAGGGCCCAGAGGCGTTTGGTATGGTCGAGACCGATACGCTCGACCATGCTGTCAATGTCCTCGTGAAACCCTGGCAACACGAATCCGGTATTGCGCCCGGACGCGGCACCGGCGACGCGACCGGCTTCCAGGACGATGACCGACCAGCCGCGCCTGGCCACCTCCCGCGCGACGGTCAGCCCGGCGAGGCCGGCGCCAATGACGCAGAGGTCGACATCGACATCGACATTGAGTCGCCATCGCTCGCGGGTCTCGACCCGCGACGCCTCGTACCAGCCGCCAACGCCGTTATCGGATTCGCTCACCATCGGATTTCATGCGTCGCTGCAACCGCGCGGGCACCCATGCTAAACTGCACCAGAATCAAATGCGATGATTTCGCCGACGCCCGTCTTACCCGAAATCACGACGGACCGACATGCGCCGATTGTTGTTGTTTCGCCACGCCAAGGCCGAACGCTCGATTCCCGGCGGCGCGGACCGCGACCGTAGCCTGATCGAGCGTGGCCGCAAGGATGCCACCCGCATCGGCGCCTACATGGCGGGTCACGCCCTCATTCCTGATCGCGTCCTGGTATCCCCGGCGGCACGCACGCAGGAGACCTGGAACCATGCGGCCAAGGCATTCGATCCGGCCCCTGCGGCCACCTTGCTGGAAAAGCTCTACGATGCCGCCCCGGGCGCGATCATGGCCGCCATCGCCGACATGCCGAATTCCGCCCACACCGTGCTGGTCATCGGCCACAACCCGGGCCTGCACGAAGTGGCATTGACGCTCATTGCCTCCGGCGACGTCGACGCACGCGAGAGTTTGCGCGAAAAGCTGCCGACATCGGGGCTGGTCATCGTCGATTTCGCCTTCGACCAATGGGGCAAATTGCACCCCCGGTCGGGCCGGCTCGAGCGCTTCGTGACGCCGAAGTCGCTGGACGAGGACTGAACCGGCAAGGGAGCCCTCAACGCCGGCATCAAATCGTGGCATCATTGGCGCCCTGCAGCGAAGGGAGGGCGCTGTCATGTACAAGAACATACTGGTTCCGGTCGATCTCGCCGACTTCGACCTGGCGAAGCCTGCGATCGATGCCGCATGTGCGCTGGCGCGCGGCTCGGGCGGATCCGTGCGCCTGGTCAACGTGTTGCCGATGACGCCGGTAATGTTGGCGGAGTACGTACCGCCGGACTTCGATGAGCAGCAGCGCAAGTCGGCGGAAGAGGCTCTCGCCAGAATGGCGGGCGAGTGCGGTGCCGAGCGCGTCACCCATGCGGTGCGGCAGGGCGGCATCTACCACGAGGTGCTGGAAGAAGCGAAGTCGATGCAGGCCGACCTCATCGTCATGAGTTCGCACCGGCCGGCCATGCGCACCTATTTCCTCGGCTCCAATGCGGGGCATGTCGTGCGCTACGCGCCGTGCTCCGTGCTGGTTGTGCGGAATTGACCAGCTGATCCGAAGGATGCGCGATCGCGGATCTGGCTTGCGCAGCGATCGGGACTGCGAATGCCTTGTCATGGCCGCTGCCCCGCGCCCGCCGTCGCTGTTCGTCACGAACGATCTGGGATTTCCAAGGTTCCGCAGGCCTCAAGTTGCGCAGGAAAGGTCTTTAAACCGTCGATGTGACGCTTCTTGCACGACAATTGCAGCAAGTATCAGAGCCACTCCGATGAACGGCAACTGGTGACGATCCAGGAATTCAAGACCGACCGCGCCAATCACGCCGGAAACGGCGGTCCCTCCGTAAACTGCCATTGCGTAGAGAGCCAGCAAGATTGGCGCAGACCGGGGCGCAAAATCGATCAGCCGATGTTGCTGCGGCACCACGAACCCCCAGCCACAGATCCCCCAGATCACAATCGCCACGATGGCGCTGCTCAGGTGGGCGCTGGTAAAGGGCAGCAGCGCGAAATTCAGCGCCGCGACCGACAGCATGAACATGATGACGACCCGGCTGCCGAGGCGGTCGGTCAACCGACCGGCGATGACCGCACCCGCAATTCCCGCCGCGCCCCAAACGGACTGCAGCAAGGCCATTACGGCGCCGTCGCCGCGGGTCACACGATCGAAGATGATGCTGATGTACGTATAGCTCACATACAGTCCCGCCAGGACAAGGAAGACCGTCAGCAAGTTGGCAAGTACCATTGGATTACGCAGCGGGCGCAGTCGCTCGCGCAACGTGGGCCTGGCGACCTCCACGCCGGCAGAACCTGTTCGTCCAATGCCCCAGGGGGCAATGACAGCCAGCAACGCAACAAGAAGAAACACGGTCCGCCAGCTGGCAAATGTGCCGATCAATGTACCGATCGGCGCCCCCAGTGCTGTCGCCGCACTGAGTCCCATCATCAACACTGAAAGCGCAAAACCCCGCCTGTTCGAAGGCACCAGACCGGCCGCTGTCGCACTTGCCATCGGGGCGAACACGGCGGCGCCAAGCCCCGCGAAACATCGGGCCAGAAGCAGGGTCAGAAAGTCCGGGGCGAACGCCGCAGCGATATTCGAAACGATGAAAATGGCGAGCCCGACGGTCAAGGCGCGTTCCGGCGCCCAGCGCGACGTTAACGTCGCGACCAGCGGGCTCGAGATTGCATAGGTCAGCGCATATACCGTGACGAGCTGGGCGGCCAGGCCGACCCCTACTCCGAGATCTGCTGCAATACGCGGAAGCAGAGGGGCAATGACAAAGCTGTCTGTGCCGATTGCGAACATCCCCCCGGCGAGCGCAATCAGCCGCGTCAGGTTCCCCGAAGCGGAGACCGACAATCCATTTTTTTCATCAATTGCGTACGTCATCGTCCCGGGACCTTCATGTGACGGACGCTGAAAAGCGCGCCAAGGCTGATCACGGCGGCGAAGATCACGTAGAAGCTGGGAGCGGCCGGCGAGCCGGTCCGGGCAATCAGCCAGGCATGAATGAATGGCGCAAACCCGCCAAAGACCGCCACGCCAACCGCGTAGCAAATCGAAAGCCCGGACGTTCTCGCGCGGACCGGAAACAGTTCCGACATGAGAGCCGGCAGCGGCCCCATATACGCTGCCGTCGTAATGCCCAGCAGCCCCTGCAGGAGCATCAGCTTGGGGAATGTCGGTTCGACGCTCAACCAGACAAATGCCGGATAGATTCCGACCAGCAGGACAAGCGCGGCAATAACGGGGAATACTGTTCGACCGTACCGGTCGGACAACGATCCGAACACGGGAACGAGCAGAAACTGCAGCGACGCGGTGAGCAGCCCCGCCGTGAACCCGTACGGCGCCGACAATGACAATTGTCTGACGGCATAGGTCGGCAGGAACACCACGGTATATACCGCGACCGTGCCCAGAATGATGAGCCCCAGTGTGACGAGGATTTGCCGCCAGTTGTCGAGCAGGATTTTGTAAACCGGCACGCTGCTTGTCTTCTGTGCCGCAAAATCGGGTGTCTCGCTGAGCTGCGATCGAATGTAGATAGCGACTGGATAGATCAGCAGACCCAGCAGGAACGGGATACGCCATCCCCAGTCGTGAATCTGTTGTGTCGTCAACGACGCGGTCAGCAGCGCCCCGACTCCCGTGGCAAGAATCGCGGTCAGCCCCTGGCTCGCGAACTGCCAGCTGGCGAAGAAGCCCCTCCGTCCTGAATCCTGTTCCGACAGGAACACCGTGGAGCTGCCAAATTCGCCGCCCGCCGAAAATCCCTGCAGCAATCGGGCAAACACCACGATTGCGGGCGCCGCAATTCCGATCGTGGCGTATGTCGGTGTGAGAGCGATGGCAGCCGTGCCTGCCACCATCAGCCAGATTGAAACCAGAAGTGCAGGCTTGCGCCCGCGCCTGTCGGCATAGCCCCCGAGGACGACAGCCCCGAGGGGCCGGGTAACGTAGGTTACCCCGAAACTTGCAAGCGCCAGCAGAAGCGACGCGCCGGGGTTGTCCGACGGGAAAAAAAGAACCGCGATGACGCCGGCCAGATAGCCGTAGATAACGATCTCATACCATTCGAGTGCATTCGCGATGACGACTGCACCAATCCCGGAAACGCTTCCTTCGAGCGTTCGCTGTCTCAGGACCTCGCCGGAAGCCGACACCTAGCAGCCACCTTCGACATGCAGAAGCCCGCGCATCGCTGAACCAAGAATATCGCGGCTCTCCGCCACGGTCAGCGCGGTCGAATCCGAAAACGGGGGGCCCAGGCCCTCCATTCTCTGATCATTCGGCCAGCGGTGCCTGTGGGTCATCACGGCATGAAACCGATGCAAGGCGTCGTCGCAGTCCGCGTTCGTCTCCGCATTGAGTGCGAGTTCGACCACCATTGCCAGAGCAGGATCTCCCGCGTGCCCGGCATCAGTCAGACGGCTACGCCAGTTCTTCAAGGCAACAAGCATCGTATCACCCCTCAACCGGCAAAGGTTCCATCCAGACCACTGTTGGCCGCGAAAGACCGGTTCCGCAAGCCAATCCACGTGTCGGTCTTTGCAACATCCCCGTACAGTGCCGCAATGCGCGTGACCGCGAGATGAACATCGTCAGGCGGCATGTCGAGCAGCCGGTGACTTGCCGAGGCATCGCACATATACGTCACGTGGTGGTTGCGATGAAATGCATCGACCATCGTCGACAGGCAGGCCGACTCTCCTGCAAATCCCGCCAGCACCACCTCATTGTTTCCGTACTCCATGAACTGGGCAAAACTGTCGCTCGAATAGCACGAGGGACGGTTGCGTTCGAAGATCATCTCGTTGCGCTGCGGCTCGAAACCTTCGATCCAGCCAGAGAAAGGCGTGGCGCGATTGAAGAATGGTGTCGCCCGATCGAGCCAGCGCACGAACGCGACCGGCAGCCCGCACGAGCGGGCATGCGCCAGCAACTTCCGGCAATTGTCGAGTGCCTCTTCGATTTCAGGGATTGCGATAATCCGTGGCGCCGCGAGGTACTCCCGCTGCATATCGACGAATACGATCGTCGGAATGCCGCGTGCTGTCGTGTAGCTCCGGATGTCAACGATCGTATTCACGCGTTTTCCCTTTCAAGCGACGGCCGCGTCACCGGACGACTCTGCGATTTTTCCAGGACTCCCGGTTCGTGCCACCGACCCTCGGCACGAATGATAACGTAGGGGTCGACTCCGATGGTGATCGCGCTCGGGTGCCGGTCGGTATTCATCTGCATTTCGACGTAATCGAAATCGGAAAAGACCAGCTCCTTCCCGCCTTCGAACAGTTCGAAGCCGAAGTGACCCCAGAAATTGACCAGCCGCTTCTGGGCATGGCCGTACAGGCGGCGGTACCCTTTCACGCGGCAAAGATCGATGGCGCCGCGAACAAGATGGAAGGAGAGCCGCGTCTTGCGGAATTCCTTGCGCACGGCCAGTCGTTCGATCTTTGCGAAGTCGGCAAAGTAGCGAATGCGAATACATCCTGCCGGCTCGTTGCCGACGTATCCCAGCAGGTGAGTTCCGCAGAAATCGTTGCCGTCGAACTCCTCGAGATAGGGACATTCCTGCTCCGAGATATACACCGCACTGCGGATCGTAATGACCCGCATGAGGTCCTCGATTGAACGGACCATCGTAACGGCGAGCTCTTTCGGTTCGGCATCGCCCCGGTAACGGTCGTACAGTGGCAGGTCCGCCTTGGATCCTCCGGAGCGGCGGAGGTAGTGAAGCTGCGGCGCCAAGGAGTCTTCAGGAACGAAACCGGCCTCGAAGCCCATCGTCTCAAGAAGACGCCTGCCGGGATGAGTGACCGCCCGCGCGTACACGTCCGCATCCTTGTACAGCGGCGTGAACATCTTTTCGAAGGCAAGGGGGATGCCCGAAACGAGACCGTTCCTGGCCCACATTGCCCACAGGTAAATCGCGGCCGGCTTCCGGTTTTGCGGGGTCAACAATGCAAGATCAGGGTCGCTCGCATCGAAGGTGCCTTCAAGAAGCTTTCGGAGCCCCTCCTCGTTGAGCATCAGGAAGGCGACAAACCCCTCCGTCGTCGGGTCGCTCGCGTCGAAGCCGTCCCGGCGCGCAATCGCCCAAAGGCTGTCCGGGTTGTGGGACATGACGCGGCGGACAACATCCGCGCCGGCTAGCCCTGGCAGATCGCTCCTGGCACGCTTGAGGACAGCATCCAAATTTCTTGCGCTCGGTGTAAATACAACGACGTCCTGTGCAAATGATTCTATATTTTCTGCGGGAAGGGGATGCCTGGCGGGGTATATCGTTGGTTGAATGGTGGGCTCGCCCAGAGTCCCATTTCTGACATGTGCAGTCATACGCGCCACCCATTTTTACATTGTAATCACTGTACTTGTTTGGCAAACTTAACTGACGGGGAGGCCCGCGTATGCAGCCGGCCGTGAAAAGGGGTGTTCTCGAATCGGAACGCTTGGCGACGCGCCCGAACGGACTCGTCGACTGGAGCAATGCGCGGATTTTCCTCGAGGTCGTCCGCAGCGGAAGTTTCCGCGCAGCCGCAGAACGGCTTGGCCAGTCAATCAACTCGGTTCGAAGACGAATTGGCGAATTCGAGCGCGAAATAGGCGCTACGCTGTTTACGCGGGACGTTCTCGGCACCAAGCTGACATCGGAGGGTGCTCAGGTCGTCGAGGCAGTCGAACGTATGGAGACTGCAAGTTTTGATGTCCTGCGCACCGCCAGTCTGGCCTGCCCTTCGGTCGCGGGCGAAGTGCGGGTGGCCGTGACGGAAGGCATCGGAACTTTCTGGCTGGCGCCGCGGCTCGTCGAATTTCAGCGGTCGTTTCCGAATATTCTCGTTGACCTGCATTGCGCCATGCATTCTGCCGACGTTCTCAGGCGCGAGGCAGATGTCGCCGTACAACTCGTTCGACCCGCCACACTCGACGTCAAGGCGGTGAAGCTCGGACGACTTCATGTGATGTGGTATGCGAGCCAGGAGTACATTGAGCTGTTTGGCAAGCCGACGACGTATGAGGAAC
>CAZUDR010000096.1:0-9538 GCA_964618715.1 uncultured Undibacter sp.
TGTTGGGCATCGCTGCTCGCGTGGCGAAGGAGCATCAGCGTGGCCGGCATCGCGCCGTGGTCCATGGCGAACTCGAACACCAGCCGGTCGATGGTATCGGTGGGTACACCCGGTTCGATATGCCCGGTCAGCATGTCCAGGCAGCGCGCGACCAGCTGGCCGGCCTTGCGCATGCCGGCGAACGCCTCCGGCCCGTGAATCTTGATCTGGCCGGTCTTGCGGAGGGGGGCGACGCCGGCGTCAACGTAGGTCATGGCGGCAATGTAAGGCCTGCAGCGCGTGGTGCAAGTTGGTCAGTCCGCCACAGGCACCGGCGCCGCGACGTCGATTCCCTCTCGGGACAGGACACATTTCCACGCCACCGCCTCGACGCCCGCGGCACGCGCACGATCGAATGCCTTGCCGTAACCGGGATCGATGTCGCGGGCGAGCGCGAAGCGCGCTGCCGAGCCGATCTGGATGAGAAACAGAGTCACCGCGCGGGCGCCGCCCGCCACCATGGCGGCAAGCTCGTCCAGATGCTTGGCCCCGCGCCGGGTGACGCAATCGGGGAATTCCGCGAGGCCGCCCTCACGCATCAGATGCACGTTCTTGATCTCCACATAGCAGGGCGGCCGGCCGTGGTCTTCGAGCAGAAAGTCGATACGCGAGTTCCTGCCGTACTTCACCTCGCGCCGCACCGACGTGTAGCCGGTCAGGCCGGTGATCGTTCCGGCGGCGAGCGCCTCGCCGACCAGCAGGTTGGGATGGCCGGTGTTGACGCCGACCAGCTCGAAGCCGTCACCGAAATCGACTTCAACCAGCTCCCACGAATAGGGGAGTTTGCGTTTTACGTTACCCGACTTTGACAGCCACACGCGCGACCCCGGCGTATCCAGGCCGGTCATCGCCCCGGGGTTGGCCACGTGCGCGGTGATTGTCTCGCCGCCGGGCAGCGTCACGTCGGCGAGGAAGCGCTTGTAGCGGCGGAGCAGGGTAGCCGGGATCAGCGGTGCAGCAAACTTCATCAGGTCGCAATCTTTCCGCCCAGATCGTCCTCGATGTGCGCGCGGATGATGTCGTCGAACGTCTTTTCCACGGTGAAGCCGAGCGCCAGCGCACGCCCGGGATCGAAGCGGCTCGGCCAGCCGGCGACGATGCGCTGGACCAGTTCGTCCGGCTGGTGGCGGATGCGGGCGGCGACCTTGTCGCCGGCCACGCGCCGGAGCGCGTCGATCTGCCCGGCCACGGTGCAGCAGACACCCGGCATGGTGATGTTGATCCTGTCACCGAGCTGCGCGCGGGTCAGGCCGGCACCGTGAATGAGAAAGCCGACGGCCGAGCGTGGACTGGCGTGCCAGTGCAGCACGCTTTCGTCGACCGGCAGCACGGCCTCCTGGCCGGCGAGCGGCTCGCGGATGATTCCCGAGAAGAAGCCGGACGCTGCCTTGTTCGGCTTGCCCGGCCGAACGACGATCGACGGCAGGCGGATCCCGACTCCGTCGAGGAAGCCGCGCCGGGTGTAGTCGGCGAGCAGCAATTCGCTGATCGCCTTCTGTGTGCCGTAGGAGGTGAGGGGCGTCAGATGGAAGTCGTCGGGTATGGCCTCGGGGAAAGGGGCGCCGAACACCGCCAGCGAGGAGGTGAAGACGAATTTCGGATGGTAGTCCTCGCCGGCCAGCCGGATCGCCTCCAGCAGAGCGCGCGTCCCGTCGAGATTGACACGGTAGCCTTTCTCGAAATCGGTCTCCGCCTCGCCCGAGACCACGCCGGCAAGGTGAAAGATGACGTCCGGGCGCTGTGCCAACACCCTGGCTGCCGCGCCAGGCAATGACAGGTCGCTCGCGGCCGTTTCAACCTGACCGGCGAAGCCTGCGGGTGCCTGCGCCGGCACCACGTCGACCAGCGTGAATCTGTCGATTGCCCTTCCGTTCAGGCTGCCGTCGCTGACGAGCCGTTGGGTGAGCTTGCGGCCGATCATGCCCGCCGCACCTGTGATCAGGATGTGCATCAAGTCCTCTTGCCTGGTTCATCTGCCGGTTCGAAACGGTCGAGCCGCCGCAATCCCGGAAACAGTACCATCCAGGCCCCGGCCACCACGAGCGAGCCGATGCCGCCGATCAGCACCGAAGGGACCGCCCCGAGCCAGGCGGCGACTGCACCGGACTCGAATTCGCCCAGCGTATTGGAGGAATTGACGAACAGGTAGTTGATCGCGCTCACCCGCCCGCGCATGGCGTCGGGTGTCTCGATCTGCACCAGCGAGAAGCGGATCACGATGCTGATCGCGTCGGAGGCGCCGAGGATGGCGAGAGCAGCCAGCGAAACGGCAAATGACGTGGACAGCGCGAAAATGATCGTGGCGATACCGTAGATGGCGACCACGGCGAACATCTTGGGGCCGATGTTGCGTTCGATCGGGCGGTGCGAAAGCACGATGGCGGTCAGCAGGGCGCCAACCGCCGGCGCCGACCGCAGCAGGCCGAGTCCAATCGGGCCAACGACGAGAATGTCGCGGGCATAGATCGGCAGCAGCGCGGTGACGCTGCCCAGCAGCACCACCACGAGGTCGAGCGAAATAACCCCGAACAATCGCCGCCGGCTGCGGATGTACTGGAAACCGGCGAGCACCGAGCGGAAGGTCGGGGGCTCGCGGCCGCCGGGCGCGCCGCTGCTGCGGATGAAGCTGATGCAGACCATGGCGACGGAAAAGAGCACGAAGCAGAGCACGCCGACCGCCACAGGGCTGAAGGCGTAGACCAGGCCGCCCAGCGCCGGTCCGCAGATTACCGCCGTCTGGTTGGCCGTGGTCCACGCAGCAACAGCGCGCGGGATCAGCGGCGAGGGCACCAGCGTCGGCACCAGGGCGCTGGCGGTCGGCAATTCGAAAGCGCGGGCGCAGCCGATGAGAAAGACGGCGGCGAACAGCAGATTGCGGCTTACCGTTCCGGTGAAGAGAGCAATAGCAATAAAAGCGGCGGCGAGCGCAAAGACGGCCTGCGCCGCCCGCACGATCGTGCGTCGGTCATAGCGGTCGGCGGTGTGGCCGATCAGGAGCGTGAGCACGACCGCCGGCACAAACTGGATCAGCCCGACCAGGCCGAGATCGAGCGCGCTGTTGGTGAGCTGATAGAGCTTCCAGCCGATGGTCAGCGCCAGCATCTGGTAGCCCATGGAGCTGGCGACCCGCGCCACCCAGATCAGCGCGAACGGCGTCTGGTCGCGCAGGCGAAGCGGCGGCGATGCGCTCATGACGGTACGGCGTTCAGTTCAGCCAGGCTGATCTTCTGCCGTCCGTCGGGGCCAAAATTGTCGGGCGCCAGCCAGCGCTCGAATGTGGCCTTGCGCGCAGGCCACTCACCGTCGAGCATCGCGTACCAGGCGGAGTCGCGATTGCGGCCCTTGCCGATCATGTGCTGACGGAAAATGCCTTCGAAGGTGAATCCGTAGCGCAGCGCTGCCCGACGCGACGCCGTGTTGTGCGTGTCGGTCTTCCATTCGTAACGCCGGTAGCCCAGCGTCTCAAATGCGTAACGGGCGAGCAGATACTGCGCCTCGGTGGCGAGCGGCGTGCGCTGCAGCGCCGGAGCGTAGACCACATGTCCGACTTCGATAACGCGGTGCTCGGGGCGGATCGCCATCAGCGACAGGGTCCCGAGCGCGCGGTCGGCCGGATCGATGACCGCGTAGGCATAAGGATCATCCACGCCGGCGCGCGCCGCGACCCAGGTACCGAACGACGACGGATCGGGGAACGGCCCGTAGCTCGGCATGTAGGTCCAGATGGAATCATGGTCCTTCACGGCTTCCCACAGCGTCGGCGCGTGTGCGGGTCCCAGCTTCTCGACGCGGCCATATCGTCCTTGCAGCGCGACCGGGCCGGGGCGTGCCGCCGGGGTTGCGTCGACCGGTTCACCGACCGGCTGGGCGGATGGCGGCGTCTCGCTCACGGCTGTGACCGGCGATTGCGGTCATTGTCGAAGAATGCGTTGAGCTCGGCGTTCGACATCACGCCGCCGAAGCTGTCGAACGTGCCCCGTTCAACAATCTCGCGCGCGGATTTCAGAAAAGCGTCCATGGCAACACGCGCCAGCGTGCCGCCCACGCTGATGCGCCGGACGCCCATGCTGGCGGCGTCATTGACTGTGATACCGATGGGGGCGGCGATCAGCAGATTGACCGGCTTCGGCGCCACCGCCCTGACCACGGTTTCGATCTGCTCGCGCGACCTGATGCCCGGCGCGTAGAGGCAGTCGGCACCCGCATCGGCGAAGGCTTTCAGCCGCCGCAACGTTTCGTCCATGTCAGGCCGCTTGCGGATGAAGCCCTCGGTGCGTGCGGTCAGGATCACTCCGCCACCTGCCGTGTCGATGGCTTCGCGGGCGGCGCGCACGCGCTTCACCGCCAGGTCGAAACCGTAGAGCGGATCGGCCTCGTTGCCGGTGTAGTCCTCGATCGACAGGCCGGCGACGCCCGTCCCGACGCAGAGCCTGACGTTCTCCGCCACCGCGGCAGGATCGTCGGCGTAGCCGTTCTCGAAGTCGCAGTTGACCGGCACGTCGGCCGCCGCCGCGATCTCGCGGGTATGCGCCAGCACCATGTCCCTGTCGACCGCGCCATCGGACAGCCCCTGCGAGTGCGCGTAGCCCGAACTGGTCGTCGCCAGCGCCTTGAAGCCGAGGCCTTGCAGGTAGCGCGCGGTCCCCGGGTTCCACGGATTGGGAATGACGAAGCAGCCGGCCGCGTGCAGCCGGCGGAAGGTGTCGCGCTTGTCGTTGATCGAGGGGCTGGCCATGACGCACCGTCGGGAGGGTGCGGGAACCTGCCATGGCGCGCGACGACAGTACAATGCCGTTTCGCGATGCGGTCATGACCGGCGTTCATGACCGGCAGCCAGGGCGGCAGCAGTCGCGTTGTCGCGGTCGTCGCGTTCTCTCGAGGGCGCGGACCCCGGTTCCTAGGGGCGCGGTCTCCAGCGTTCCTGTGCCGCGTTGTCGTTCGTGGTCATCCTGGACTGCGACAACACCAGCCGCCCGGGCATGTCGGCGGTGATTCTGATCGCCCGGGGCCGCACATTGAGCAGATAGTCGCCAAGCGCGCGCCGCGACTGCTCCGGCATTTCCAGATAAACCCGGATCATCTCGATCAGGCCCGGCTCCCGGCACCAGTAGCAGAGTTCGAGCAACCGGCTCGGATCGACACCCTCATCGACCAGGGTCTTCACGGTGGTCCAGGCCTGATCATACGGAGCAGGATTGTCGTTCAGCGCAGGTTGGGACAGGCTGATCCGGTCGGTCTTTCTACGCGGCATGGCAGATCTCCCCGGGTGAAAGGCAGCAGCGGTCAGCGCCGGCAGCAGACTGGCGCCCCAGCGTCTTGCCAGTTTTGCTCGCAAGAATGGTAAATTGCAACCTTTCCGTTTGGTAGCGGGAATTGGGTGGCGGATGCGTGCGCCTGCCGTTCCCCGGCTGCGGTGCCCGCCGGCGTTGCCCTGGAATGTCGCGGACATCGATAGCGCCCGGGATGCACCCGGGCGTCTCGCCTCAATTTGATTTTCACCCCCCGATCGGATGAACTGCCGCAAAATTTCAGGGCCGGCAGTCATTGCCAACCGGGGCCGGGAGGGATGCCATGCTGAGGACAGTCGCGGCCTTCGACCGCATCGGCGAGGAAAACGCCTTCGCCGTGCTCGCGCGCGCCAATGCGCTGGCGGCGCAAGGACGCGACATCATCAATCTCGGCATCGGTCAGCCGGACTTTCGCACGCCGGATTTCATCGTCGAGGCAGCGGTCAAGGCGCTGCGCGAGGGCCATCACGGCTATACGCCGGCGACCGGAATTCCGCCGTTGCGCGAAGCGGTCGCTGCCGACCTGCACAAGCGGTTCAGCGTGGACGTGTCACCCGACAGCGTGATGATCATGCCGGGCGGCAAGCCGACCATGTTTGTTTCGATACTGATGTTCGGCGAACCGGGGGCGGAGATCATGTATCCCGATCCGGGCTTTCCGATCTATCGCTCGATGATCGAGTTTACCGGCGCGACTCCGGTGCCGGTTCCGATCCGGGAAGAAAACGACTTCGCATTTTCGGCTGAAGAGACGCTGTCCCTGATCACGCCGAAGACGCGCCTGTTGATTGTGAATTCGCCCGCCAATCCTACCGGCGGCGTCACACCAAAAAGCGAGGTGGACAAGCTGGTCGCGGGCTTGTCGAAATGGCCGGACGTCGCCGTCATGTCCGATGAGATCTACGACCACATGCTCTATGACGGCGAGGTGCATGTATGCCTGCTGTCGTATCCGGAAATCCGTAACCGGCTGATCCTGCTCAACGGCTGGTCAAAGACCTATGCCATGACCGGCTGGCGGCTCGGCTATGCGGTGTGGCCGGACAAACTGTACGACTATGCACGCAAGCTGGCGGTCAATTTCCACTCCTGCGTCAACGCCGCCGCGCAATATGCCGGGCTGGCGGCGCTGAAAGGTCCGCAGGACGAGGTGGTGAAGATGGTCGCCGAATTCGACAAGCGGCGCAAAGTCGTGGTCAACGGCCTGAATAAATTGCCTGGCGTGAGTTGCGCAACGCCGAAGGGTGCCTTTTACGCCTACCCCAATGTCAAGCGCACCGGCTGGAAGGCGAAGGAACTGGCTTCGGCGCTCCTCGACGACGCCGGCGTCGCGATTATCGGCGGACCCGATTTCGGCATTCTGGGCGAAGGCTATGTGCGTCTGAGCTACGCCAACTCGACCGAAAACATCCTCAAGGCGCTCGACCGCATGGGTGATTTCCTCGCCAAACGCAAGGCGGCGTAGCTCGCCTAGGTTCTGGCCGGCCGCGTTTTCCTTGCCTCGACCATCTCCACCTGCACCGGCGTGCGCATGTTGAGGTCGCGCTGCGGGAAGGGAATCTGGATACCGCCGCGTTTGAGAGCATCCCAAAGCGCCAGCATGACCTGTCCGCGCACGTTGGTGATGCCGTCAATCGGATCCCTGATCCAGATGCGCAGCTTGAAGTCGATCGATGAATCGCCGAAATCGACCAGGTGGCAGACCGGCCGCGGGTCCTTGAGAACCCGTTCGGCCGACATCGCCGCCTCCACCGCCAGGCGGATGACCTGATGCGGGTCGGATGCGTAGGAAACGCCGAAGTCCACATCCAGCCGCACCTCTTCATTGGAATAGGACCAGTTGATCACCTGCTGGGTGATGAAATCCTCGTTGGGAATGAGAAACTCCCGTCCATCGCGGGTTCTGACCGAAGTGGCCCTCGCACCCATCGAGCCGACCCAGCCGAAGCTGTCTCCGACCGTGATCACGTCGCCGGGCTTGATTGACTTGTCGGCGAGCAAAATAATTCCGCTGACAAGATTGGATACGATCTTCTGCAATCCGAAGCCGAGACCCACGCCGACCGCGCCGGAGAAAAAGGCGAGCGCGGTCAGGTCAATTCCCACCGTCGAGAGCGCCACCAGAATGGCGAAGGTGATCAACACCAGCCGGATCAGCTTGCCGAGCAGCACCTGGATCGATGGCGTCAGATCGCCGGACGTGCGCAGCCGCCGGTCGAGGAAATCGCCGACGACAGCGGCCACCCACAGCGTGAGCAGCAGCAGCACCGTTGTCTTGATGACGAGCAGGGGCGTCAGCCGAAGGCCGCCGATCGCGATTCCGACCGAGTCGAGCGCCTGCATGACGGGATCGAGCAGGTCGAGGATGCCGAGCGCCACGATGACCCAGGCAAACGCCGCCGCCAGCCGGTAGACGAAACGGTTGCGGATGATGCTGGCGAGCAGGGCAATGACGACCCACGCCGCGGCCAGGCTTGCGACCACGCCGATCAGTGACGAGCGAACGGGCGCTGTCGCCGACAGCATGACTGCGCGCTCGAGCATCAGCAGCAACGCAAAAACAAGGACACCGAGATGGGCGGTGAGCCGTCGCAACCACAGCCGCAGCAATGGCGGCCAGCCCATGGTGATATTGGTGAGGTCGATCCGGGGGCGGACGAAAATCGTCAGGAGAGCCGCGACGGCCGCGGCCAGCAGGATGAGACCGAACTGGATCAGCAGATCGACGGACAGCAGTTCGTGCCAGACGGCACGCAGCGCATCACCGATGTTTCCGGACAGTTCCTCGATGTCGTCCATGGTTCCTGAAAGCCCCGTGCCGTGCTGTCCGCGGGGCGGACCAATAGTCAACCGGCGAGATGGAACTTCGGTTCCGACCGTAAACGGGGCTATCTGACCACGAATCTGAACCCGACCACGACGATCACCAGTCCGACGAGCTGCGCAATGCTCGGCACAATGCCCAGCGCAAGATAGCCGATGATCAGCCCGAAACCCGGCACCAGCGCAGGGAAGGTTGCTGCGCGCCCGGCGCCAAGCACGGTCACCGCTCGCGCAAACAGAAAGATCGGCAGCACACCGGCAAGCAGACCCTGGACCACCACCTGGATCAGGTTTTCGGCCAGGCTCATGTGCAGGATGCCGCCGAAGCCGGCGAAGACCGCATAGAGCGGTGCGTACACAATGACCGAAAGCACGCCGACGACGGCAACTGCGCGCGTGCCTGATACGAGATAGTAGCGCAGCAGCACGCCGAACATGGCCCAGAAGAAGCCGGCGGTGACGAAGAGCAGATCGCCGCCGACGCCCTCGCGGCCGATGGTGGCAAGCGATTCCGCGCCAAACACCATGAGTCCGATGATAATGGTCGCAGCGCCGAACACGCGCTGCGCGGTCGCGCGCTCGTGCAGCATGGTGGTGGCGAGGATCAGGCCGAACAACGCGGCGCAGGCCGGCTGGATGGTGGTGCCATGGCCGAGCGGCACGAGAATGAATCCGGTGTAGGCGATGATCGCCTGCGGCGGTCCGGCCAGTATGCTCATGAGCAGGCCGCGGCCCCAGCCGATGCCGCCGAGATCCCTGAGCCCGCCGCGCAATGCCAGCGGCATCAGCAGCAGGCCGGACCAGAAGAAGCGGTGGAAGGCGAGGTCGGCCGGGGAGAAGCCAACGGAGATGCCGTGCTTGGCGGCAACGAAGCCGGCGGCCCAGCCGGCCGCTGCGCCGATGCCGCACAGGATTCCGACCAGGATGCCCGAACGTGTCGTCGCCGCCTGACCGGTTGCGTCCACGGATGCCTCAGTCCCGCCGAGGGTGACTTGAGGCCGCCTGATACTCTAGGATCGCCGCTCAAGTCCAATCGCGAAATCAGAACCCTACCTTCACCGGGAAGAAACACTCATGGCGAAGTCGTCGCGTAAAGTCATCATCACCTGTGCCGTGACCGGCTCGATTCACACTCCTTCAATGTCGCCGCATCTGCCGGTCACCGCGGAGGAGATCGCCGACGCCGCTATCGGTGCTGCCGAAGCCGGTGCCGCAGTCGTTCACCTGCACGCACGCAACCCGCAAAATGGCCTGCCCGACCAGACCCCGGAAGCGTTCTCGCCCTTCCTCAAGGTGATCAAGCAGCGCTCCAATGTGGTGGTGAACATCACCACCGGCGGCGCCCCGACCATGACCGCCGAGGAGCGCGTGCGGCCGGCCGCGACCTT
>CAZUDR010000097.1:0-9477 GCA_964618715.1 uncultured Undibacter sp.
TCAGAACATCGATGAGATAGCGACGGCCCGGCCGTCTCCGAGAGCGTGAAATTCAAGCGAGGTGAAATCGATCACCTTGCTTTGTCGGTTCTGGATTGAATGCGCCTGTAAGCGTCGGCTGGCCTGGACGCCGGAAGCTGCGGGTTACCGAACCTCGAAGGCTGTGGGGCAGCCTCGGGGTAGTCACTATGGGGTCAGTCTGCGTAATGCTGCAGTCAGTGTCCGATTTCCATCTGCGTAGGGATCCGATCGAGGTTGCGCCAGCCACCTTTGAGTCCGGTCCGGATGGTTACTCGCTCGACCTGCGCGGTATCCTCAATATTCTGCGGCGGCGGCGCTGGACCATCATTCTGACGACGATCATTCTTCTGTCGGCAGGGGCTCTTTTCGTCCTTCTTGCCACGCCGCGATACACCGCGACGGCGACCATTCTGATCGACCCGCATCGCAGCAACGTTGTTGATACCGATCGGTCGACAGGATCCAGTTTCGATTCTGACAACGCCTACGTTAATGGCCAGGTGAGCCTGATCCAGTCTGACAGTGTGCTGAAACCGGTCGTGAACGATCTGGATCTGGCGCAAGATCAGGAATTCGGACGGCATTCCAGTCCTGTCGACCTGATCCTCAATCCGATCAAGAAGCTATTGATGTCCAGGCGTCCGCCGGTCCAGCGACAGCCGAAAGTCGATGTTGCGAAAGCCAAGGCCCTCAGCATCCTGCAACGGAATCGGTTGAAGGTAGAGCGCCACCTGCCGACGTTTCTCATAAGTATCAGCGTCTCATCGGAAAACCCTGAAAAGGCCGCCGAGATCGCGAACGCGATCATCGAGTCCTATTTTCGCGAGCTGGTGCGCGACAAATATGACACAAACAGGATCGCATCGTCCTGGTTTAACGAGCAGCTCGATCAACTGAAGTCGAAGGTGTTGATCGCCGACCAGGCGGTCGAGGAGTTCCGCACGGCCAACAATCTCACCCTGGCGCAGGGGACCATCGTCACGCCGGGTGCCACCGTGAGCGACCAGCAGCTGGTCGATCTGAACAACAAACTCATTGACGCTCACGCCCAGACCGCACAAGCCCGCGCAAAATTCGAGCTGGTGCAGGATATCTCGAAGCGCAAGCTGGATCCGGGGGCCTTGAGCGATGCCTTGTCCTCCGAGGTCATTACCCAACTGCGGACGCAGTACGCGCAAGTGGCGAAGGACCTGGCGGATGTGTCGAGCAAGTATGGACCCCGACATCCGCTGGTGCTCAACGCGAAGGCCCAACTGCGCGAGGTCCAGAAGCTGATCAACCAGGAAATTCAGCGAATTCTCGAAGGCGCTCGCCAAGCCTATCAAATGGCCGGGTCGCGAGAAGACGCACTGCGAGTAAGCCTCGATAAACTCACGAATATCACGAACGAGACCGGGAAGGCTCGCGTTCGCCTCCGCGAACTTCAACGCGAGGCGGATGCCAGTCGCACCCTCTACGAGTCGTTCCTCGCCCGTTACAAGGAAACCAGCGCTCGCGAAACTCTGAACCTGCCCGACTCCCGGATCGTCTCCAAGGCAGACATTCCGCTGAGCCCTTCGTTCCCGAGGATATTCCTGATTTTGCCGGGGGCCTTTATGGCGGGATTGGGACTTGGATGCGTGCTGGCATTTGCGTTCGATTATCTCGACCGCCGCGTCAAGACCCCGCGACAGGCGGAAGAGGTTACGCGCACGCCAACGCTTGCGACGATACCGCTGATTGGTACGCGCGAGCTTGCCAACCGCGCAATGCGGGGCCGCCAGGAGTTGAGCGAATACCATCAGAGCGCTGTCGACCTGCTTCCGGCGGCAATGCAGCCCCCGCTGATGCGCTATGTCCTCGAAGAGCCGACGTCGCTGTTTGCCGAGTCGGTACGGGCAGTCCGCCTTGCCGTCCAACGTGCATCGCGCACGCAGTCGGTGAAATCGGTCATGGTGTCATCCTCGGTCGACGGGGAGGGCAAGACCACGCTTGCGGTCAATCTCGCACAATCGCTTGCAGCATCAGGAGCCCGCGTGGTGCTGGTCGAGGGCGACCTGCGCAATCCGGAAATGAGCCGGTCGCTTTGTCCATCGGCGGGCGTGGGCGTGGTCGAGGTCGCAACCACTCGAGCAGACGTCAAAAAGGCATTTTTTGTCGATCGCGACACGGGACTTGTGATGCTGCCTGCAGTGTCGCGAAACGCACCGGAAAATATCAGCGAGTTTGTTTTCTCCGACGCGATGAGAAACATGCTGAAACAGCTGAGAGGGCATTTCGATTACGTTGTACTCGACTCGCCCCCGCTTGTGCCGCTGGTCGACGCGCGGGCGCTGGCCGAGATGACCGACCGGGTCATTCTCACGATACGCTGGGACAGCACGCCGCGCGATGTCGTCACGCAGGCGCTTGATACGCTGGGTCCGGCTCGCGAGCATGTGCTCGGGACCGCTCTCACGCGTGTCGATATGCAACGACTGCGTTACTACGACTACTACCAGAGCTCCTCCTACATCACTCCGTACAGTTATCTCGGGCAGCCGAGAGCGGGGCATGTCTCGTCATGAAAACTGCTGCGTTGATGAGCCAGGATGAAACGAATGACTTCCCTGCGTGCGTGCCGGAATGCGCAGGCCCCGGAGTGTGTCTGACGTGACGGAAGCGCATTGGAGTTCCATGTCCGGAGCCGGGGAATGCCGAGGCGCGGCAGCCGCAGCGCGCTGGTATGTGGCACGGACGCAACGCTACGCCGAGGGCGTGGCGGCAGCCAATCTGGAGAGGCAAGGCTTTCCGACCTTCTGTCCGCTAACCCGCAAGTCGCGCCGCCACGCACGGCGCTTCGAAAGCGTATTGGCGCCCTTGTTCCCGAGATACATTTTTGTTCGGCTTGATCTGTCCTCCGATCGCTGGCGGTCCGTCAGGAGCACGCGCGGCGTCGCCCACATGATCATGCAGGGCGAAAAGCCGCAGCCGGTCGCTCCTGGCGTCGTCGAAGTGCTGCAGCAACGAACGAGCGCCGACGGGTCAATCGATTTCACGCGCCGGCTGGAGATCGGTCAGTCCGTTCGCATTGCGCACGGGCCGTTCGCGGATTTGATAGGAACGCTCGAGCACCTCGATTCTGCCGGGCGGGTTCGCGTGCTTCTGTCATTGCTGGGACGTTCCGTTTCAGTCGCCCTGAAGGGTCAGGATCTGTTGCCGGCGATTTGAGAACGCTGGCGCGTGAAAGAACTGTTGGCGGGTGAAAAAGCGTTTTCACCCGGATGGCGGCAGCGTAGGGCAGGGCGGATGCGCGGACATCACACACTTGCACCGGTCACAAACCCGTAGCCCTGCACGCCAGCCTCGCGGCCCCGGTCATGGACTTTCTGACGTTTCTCGTTTTCCTGGTTCGGTCCAGTACGGATCGCGTCTTCGACGCCGTGCGAATACACGTTGCCGGCATGGAGATGACGCCCGGAGCCCTCGTCAATCTGGCCGTTCTGGGGCTCGCCGCACTGATGATTCTCACACGCGCCGGATCGGTCCTCACCCGGCCCGGATCTGCCTTCCCTTTCCGTGTCTGGGCGCCGTTTCTTTTCGTCGCTGCCGTGTCGTTGGCCTGGTCGCCCGACAAGGCAGGCGGTATCAGAGCGCTCCTCGTGTTGCTGACTTACGCAAGTTTCTTCGCCTTGCCATTTTTCGTCCGGATGCCGTTTCGTCGCACTGCCCAGCTGCTCAAGGCCATTGTCTATTCCTCGATCATTCCGGTTGCCGTGGGCTTGCTGGAGCTGGCGCTTTTCCGCGATCCGGGCGGCCGAATCCAGTCCACCTTCGTGCATCCGAACGGATTCGCGTTTTACCTCATGGTGATGCTGGGGCTCATATGCTTCCTGCTTTCATCATCGACAGTCCGGTTTACGCCGACCATCCGGCGGCTGATGCTTCCCTATTCCGGGATCCTGCTGGTCTTGCTCGTCATGACGCAAACCCGCGCCGCCTGGGCCGGGACCTTTCTGATTGGCGCGACATACGCAATCTTCATCCGTCGACGGTATCTCGTTGTCCTCCTATTGCTGCCGCTTCTGGTCTTCGTTCCGGCTGTCGGCGATCGCCTCGCCGATCTTGATCGCGGTACAGCCTATACCGGCGCAATGGAAAGCAGGGCCGATACGCTGAACTCGTACGCCTGGCGCACTCTGCTCTGGGAGAGCGCCATCAAGGATGCCTCCGATACGCCCATGCTTGGCAAGGGCCTCGCTTCATTCGCGCCGAACTCGCTCAAGTTCTTTCCCATCGCGGACACCAGAAAAACGTATTACCGCGGCGGTATCGGAGCGCACAGCGCGTACGTTCAGACGTTCTACGAGACCGGTGCCGTCGGACTGATCTGTTACCTGTTGATTTATATAGGTGTGTTAGTCCGCATCCTGCGCCATTTCCACACCGATCCGCGCGGTTCGGTCATGCTGGCCTCGGTCATCCTCGCCTTCATGACAGTGAATTTTTCCGACAATATTCTCGATTACGGTTCGATCAACATGTACTTCTGGGGGTTTGTCGCGGTCGTGCTCGCCAAATGGTCTGTACAGCGGTCTCGCTTCCATGCATCTCCGGCGCGAGTCGTTTCAGGGCATGGTGTGGTTGATCTGGGACGACCGGCGGATGCTTGGCCTGGCCGTTGAACTTGCAGGCACCGGCCCGGGCAGAGTTGTGACGGAATCCCTCGCTGTGCTTTCGGACAGGATTTGAGCGGGCGCACCGACTTGCTAGTCAGCATTTATGTGCCGACCCGCGATCGGGTCGAACAGTTGTCCCGCGCGGTCGAGTCGGTCTTGTCGCAAACCTACCGGGCCATCGAGCTGATCGTCGTGGACGACGCTTCCTCGGACGCAACTGCAGAATTCCTGAGAAGGCGTGCGAACAGCGACGATCGCCTGCGGTTCATCAGCAACACAATGCCCAAGGGCGCGTCAGCCTCCCGCAATATTGCAATCATGAATTCGAAAGGCGCTTTCGTCACGGGTCTGGACGATGACGATGAATTCCTGCCGGACCGAATCGAAGCATTTGTCGATGCATGGACGCGATTAGCTGCGAACGGAGTCAAGATCTCATGCCTCTACGGGCAGGAGATCTGGACAAAAAACGGGGTGCCCTACCGGATTACGCAGAAGAAGCCGGTCGTGACCGCCTCCGACATGTTTGAGGAAAACCATGTAGGAAATCAGATATTCGCTCCACGAAGCCATTTTGTCGAAGCAGGGCTGTTCGATGAAAAAATGCCGGCCTGGCAGGATTTCGAGTTCTTTCTGAGAGTCCTGCAGAGATTTGGTCCCGCATGTCTCGTCAACAGGGCAACGTATTCATACGACGCCACGCCGCGCGGCAACCGGATATCGGAACAGCCGGTTCGAATCCGAAAGGCCTTTGAGCTTATCGCGGCAAAGCACGCCGGCAATGTTATGCAAGAGAGATCGCTGTTTCTTCTGGTATTCCAAGGCGCCTACAGGATCCCGCCCGGTTTGGCGGACTGGGCAAAGTTCCTGCTGTGGGGAGGTCGGCCCCGAGGTGTTGTCCGTTTGCTGCGCGCGACGATTGCCAACCGGCTGGCGCATGTGCCGCTCCTGGAGGCCGCGCGGCAGCGCAGGGGCACACAGGGATTCCTCAAGTGAACGTCGCCTGCGACATGCGGCATCGGCAGACTTTAAAGATAATCGCCTCACCGTACCGGGAAAATGCTGAAGGAAACCCGGTGCAGGCGCTCCTTTATGATGCCATGGAGAAACTTGGTGTTCTGGTCACCGGCTACTCACGGCGCAAGCTTTTGCGTGAATCGTGGGACGTGTGGCATCTGCATTGGCCGGCAGAATATACCGTCAACGGGAGAAATGGCGTCTATATCGCACGACGACTGTTGTGGTTCTGGCTCGCGCTGAAGGTCGCGCGCTTCAAGCAAACAAAGATCTTCTGGACCGTCCACAATATCTGGCCGCATGAGCGAAACCATCCCGTGCTGGAGCGGATATTCTGGCGAATGTTTCTTCCCAACATCGACGGCATCATTTGCCTGTCGGAGTCGGGCAAGAAGGAGCTTTTCCGGGCGCATCCACAAACGCAATCCGTCCCGACCTTCACGATCCCGCACGGACATTATCGGGGCGTCTACCCGGACGCCATGAGCAAGGAGCAGGCGCGCGCGGCGCTGGATATTCCGGCGGACGATTTCGTAGCGGTGTTCATCGGTCAAATTCGTCCATACAAGGGGGTCAGCCGGTTGATTCGCAGCTTTGTGGATGCGCAGCTTGCGAATTCACAACTGCTCGTCGCCGGTGCGGCCAGTGAGAGCATGGAGCGGGAGCTTGCGGAAGCCTCCGGCTCCAGTGCCGGTGTGCGGCTCGCTCTCGGGTTTGTGAATCTGCGCGATATTCAGAAATATCTTCGCGCCACCGACCTTGTCATTCTGCCGTTCACGGAAATCCTGAACTCCGGGAGCGCTATTCTTGCCCTCTCATTCGACAGACCGATTCTGGTACCGGCCTCCGGAGCCCTGGCCGAGCTGCGGGAGATTGTGGGATCGGATTGGGTCAGGCTCTACGACGGCGAGATCAATGCCGGGATTATCGCCTCGGCGGTCCAGTGGACAAAAGCCCGTCAGGTTCAGCCGGGCGCCCGCGCTCCGATCGATGCGCTGAACTGGGACGGTATTGCCAGGCGGACAATCCAGGCGTTCTCCCAATCCGTGACAGCGTCGGCGACACAAGACAACGCCCGTGCCCAGGGTGGAAGAGGGCGTTTCTAAGGTATCGTCTGAACCGTGATCGAAAGGGCAACAGAAGCGCATGTCTATTAAATCACTGGCTGGTGCCTTCATACCTTTGCCGACGAAGGCCAGAATTTTCACCGTGAAATCCGCACTGGAATTCTTGCGCACCGGAGGCACGATAGCGCCGCGCGAATGCAATTGTTGCGGTTACAAGGGGCCATTCTATGCCGTCGGCCTCCATTTGCGACGCGATGCCGCCTGTCCGCGATGCCACTCGCTGGAGCGTCACAGGCTCGTCAAGCTGTATTTCGAGACCAACCGCCCGGTCTTCGATGGCAAATCGGTGCTTCATTTCGCACCGGAGGAGTCCGTGGCCCGGTTTGTCCGTCCGGTGGCAAGCAAATACCTGACGGCTGACCTGATGAATCCGAGGGCCGACGTAAAAATGGATATCGAGGACTTTGCCGTTCCGGAAAAAGTTGACCTGATCATCGCGTCTCATATTCTGGAACACGTCGACGATCGCAAGGCGCTGGCTTCAATACGCAATGCGCTGAATCCGGGCGGCACATTGCTGGCCCTCGTGCCGATTACCGAAGGCATGAAGACATTTGAGGATCCTGCAATCGTTGGCGCCAGGGACCGGGAGTTGTTTTATGGCCAGTATGATCATGTCCGGTATTACGGGAGCGATTTTGTGGACCGGCTCTCGGATGCCGGATTCGGCGTCGAGCGATTCACGCCGGCCGAGCCGTTGATTTCGCGATACGGTCTTCTGAGGGGTGAGACTGTTTTTGCCTGTCATGCAGGGCGGTAGGTAACGATGCGGCTTCAGAACGTGATAACGGGACATTATGGTTTTTGGCATGGCCCCGAACATGGAATGCGAGACCTTTTAAAGCAGAGGATTCGCATTGTTGCGCCGCGCGCAGTCCAGTTGGTCAAGGTGGCGAAGGCTACAGTCGCCAGCTACGGTCCACGAAAGGCGTTTGAAGCCGCGGATGCTGCCGTACCGGAATGGCTGTCGCCGGAGCTGCTGCCGGTGCTGCAGCGGCGGTACCCGATGGCTCCGCCCTACAGATATGATCCTGAGTCGTTGTGGGTTCGGGCGCGCGACCGTCGAGGCCAGGTCGGCCGGTTCATGGACGTGCAGGAATCCCGCGTCCTCGAGCTTGCGTGCCATGACGCGATGGTCAGCGGCATCCTTGCACGGGACGGCGCGCAGGCCACGGCGATCGACCTGAGCATCGATCATGTGGATCCGCGTGCCGTTGCGTGTGGCGCCAGGGTCAGGGCCGCCGATGCCGAAAAGCTTCCGTTCGAGGACGGCTCGTTCGACTGCGTATTCTCGTACAACGCCTTTGAGCACTTCCCGAACCCGGTGGCTGTGCTGCGGGAGGCGGTGCGGGTGGTCCGCCCCGGTGGCACGCTCTTTTTCTCGTTCGGTCCGCTCTATCGCTCTTCCTACGGATTGCACGCGATGCACGCCATAACCGTTCCGTTTTGCCAGTTCCTCTGGCAAAGGGCTGTCCTCGAGGAGCATATTGCCCGCAATGGCCTGAGGCGGATCGAGTTCGAGACTCTCAACGAATGGACGGTCGGCCAGTTCCGCGACCTGTGGAAAGCATGGCTCCCCTGGGCTGAGCCGATTGTGTGCCGGGAAATTCCCGATGTGAACGGAATGGCTCTGGTCCGCGAATATCCCGGATGTTTCCGCGGCAAGGTCGACCGCTTCGAGGATCTCCTGATAGCGATCCTCGAGGTGGGCCTGCGCCGGACGGACAAGCCGCTTGCACCGGCGGAGAGCGCTTCGCGCGAAGCCGTAACGGATGCTGCCTGATTGGCATCGCGTTCGGTGTTCATCGACAAATATCCCGACGACCCTCAAGGTGTTCCCGGACCGGACGAGGCTGACATGATTCATGCAATCAAGACTGTGGGCAAACAAATCCCTTTCGCGGGCCAGCTTTATGAAAAGCTGCGCGGATGGCGTGATGCCGCTCAGGCAAGGCGGGAAGCCGAGTATCTGTTTGAGAATCCCGAGGTCTACTGGCGTGCGCTCACGGAAAAAGGGAACGGAACCGTTGAATTGCGTGCACGTGGCGGACTCGCGATCACGATCAGACGCAACATCTGGGATGCGCGGATCATAAAGGAAATCTATTTCGACAAACCCTATGTCCGCCATTTCAAGCTTCCAAAGAACCCCGTTGTTATCGATGTTGGAGGGTACATCGGAGATTTCACATTGTACGCCGCAAAGTACCTCAGGGCCCGCAAGGTCATCGTCTACGAGCCGACGAAGGAGAATTTCGAACTGTTGTCGCGGAATGTGGGGAATAATTCGTTCGAGGGAGAGGTCGTCGCCGTCAACAAGGCGGTGGGAGTGGACCCGGAAATCCGGTTGAACGTGGAAATAAGTGACAACGATGAAATTCACGTTTCCTCGTACTGGTATCAGAAATCGGAGCAACGTGTCATTCCGTGTGTGACGTTGGCCGAACTGATGGAAACACACGGCCTCGATTCGGTGGACCTTCTGAAAGTTGATTGCGAGGGCGGTGAGTACGACATTTTCCCTGCGCTGGAGGATACGACGCTCGGAAAAATCAGGAACATTGTTTTCGAGTATCACCAGGTGGACGGTTTCGAAGAAAGATTGCTCCACGTTCTGGATCGCCTGAAATCCGCGGGTTATGCGCTGCGCATTGACGGCCTGATCGCCTACGCAT
>CAZUDR010000098.1:0-9260 GCA_964618715.1 uncultured Undibacter sp.
CTCCGGTTTCCTGCCGATGCCGACGACCCCAGGACGCTCGACCGGCTGGCCGAACTCGGCTTCAGCGCGCCGCTGGAAACGTCGGCGATCGTGCGCAACTGGCTGGCCGGCGGCTATCGCTCGCTGAAGGGCGAGAGCGCACGCGCGCACCTGGAGGAGCTGCTCCCGGTTCTGCTCGAGCGGATTGCGCGTTCCGACAATCCTGGCGCCGCGCTGGTGCTGTTCGACCGGTTTCTGGCGAACCTGCACGCAGCGACGCGGCTGTTGTCCCTGCTGCGGCAAAACCCCGAGCTGATCGCGCTGATCACGCTGGTGCTCAGCATCGCCCCGCGGCTGGGCGATACCCTGGCACACTATCCGCAGGTCATGGATGCGCTGGTTGACCCCAGTTTCTTCGGGCCCTTGCCGGACGACGTCGAACTGACCAAGCGGCTCGATGCCGCGCTTGCGGAGTCGCGCTATGACGAAGACCTGCTCGAACGAATCCGCATGTTCGGCCTGGAGTACATGTTCCTGATCGGCGTGCGGATCCTCTCCGGCACGGTGACCGCGCGGCAGGCCGGCGAGGCCTTCGCCCGGCTGGCGGACGCGGTCATCCGCGCGGTGCATCGGGCGGTGACGGAGAGTTTCGTCGCCGCGCATGGCCATCTGCGTGACCAGGAGACGGCGGTGGTGGCCATGGGCAAGCTCGGCGGTCGCGAGATGACGGCGACCTCGGACCTCGACCTGATCCTGATTTACGATTTCGACGGCGAGCACCCCGAGTCCGACGGCGAGCGGCCGCTCTACGGCGCCCAGTATTTCGCCCGACTGACCCAGCGGCTAATCAATGCGCTGACCGCGCAGACCAACTACGGCGCGCTCTATTCGGTCGATATGCGACTGCGGCCTTCGGGACGGGCGGGTCCTCTGGCCACACAGATCGAAAGTTTCACCGGATATCAGGATTCGGAAGCCTGGACGTGGGAGCACATGGCGCTGACCCGCGCGCGGGTGGTGTCATCCTCGCCTGGATTCAAGACTCGGATCGAGGATGTCATCTGTGAAGTGTTGCAGCGGCCGCGCGACGCCTCGCTCATTGCCGGCGACGTGGTGGAGATGCGGGCGGCGATAGCCAAGGAGAAGGGTGACAGCGAGCGCTGGGACCTCAAATACGTGGCCGGCGGGCTCATCGATATCGAGTTCATCGCGCAGTATCTCCAGCTGGTCAATGCCGAGCGGCTGCCGGAGATACTGGACACCTCCACCGAACGGGTACTCGACAGGGCGCGGACGCTGGGCGTGCTGTCCGTCGAGGACGCGGAGGTTCTGAGGCCGGCGGGCCAGCTCTACCACGACCTCACGCAGATCCTCCGGCTGTGCCTCGCCGGTCCGTTCGATCCCAAAACAGCGGGGCCGGGCCTGTTGAGCCTGCTGGCACGTGCCGCCGACGTGCCGGATTTCGCCGCACTCGAGGCAACGCTTGCGGAGACGCAGGCGAAAGTCCGCGAAACTCTGGTACGAATCCTGGGCAAGGCGCCCTAGGCTGCCTCGTCCTTCGGCAGCGGGCATTGGGGTTCGAGCGGCAACCGCACGACCACCACGGTCCCCTTGCCGGGTGTCGAGCGAATGCGCATGCGGCCGCCGTGCAGTTCGACGAGGGACTTGGAAATCGCGAGTCCCAGCCCCGAGCCCTGGTGGCTTTTCGTCAGCTGACTTTCGACCTGCTCGAACGGGCGTCCCAGCCGGGTCAGAGCATCCGGCGCAATTCCGATGCCGGTGTCGGCGATCGCCAGAACGATGCAGTGGTCGGTCGCGCGCCCGCGCACGACGACGCGGCCACCGGCCGGCGTAAACTTGACCGCATTGGACAGCAGGTTGAGCGCGATCTGCTTGATGGCCCGGCGGTCTCCTCGCAGATGCAGTTCCGGCGAAATCCGGGCACCGACGGAAAGCCGTTTTTCGTGCGCACGGGCGGAGACCACACGCATGGCTTCGCTGAGCAGGGGGTCGAGCGCAAGGTCTTCGAACTCGAGACGAATGCGGCCGGCCTCGATCTTCGCCATGTCGAGAATGTCGTTGATGACCTCGAGCAGGTATTGACCGCTGCCGCGGATGTCGCTGCAGTATTCGTGATACTTTTCGGCGCCGAGCGAGCCGAACATGCCGGACTCCATGATTTCGGAGAAGCCGATGATGGCATTGAGCGGCGTGCGCAATTCGTGACTCATATTGGCGAGGAATTTCGATTTTGCCTGGTTGGCTTCTTCGGCGCGGGTCTTTTCGGCAGCGTATTTTTCAGCCAGTTCGGCGAAGCGCTGCTGCGATGCGCGCAGATCGGCGATGGTTGCCATCTGTCGCTTCTCGCTGTCGATCAGTTTCTCCTCGTGAATCTTGATGGCAGTGATGTCGGTGCCAACCGAGACATAACCGCCGTCCTTGGTGCGGCGCTCGCTGATGTGCAGCCAGCGACCATCCTCCAGCTGCGCCTCGAACGTACGCGCTCCGGGAGCGGTCGAGCCGCCGCTGACCACCTTGTTGCGGACTACCGGTTTGCGCCCGGCCGCCACCACCGACTCATAGGATGCGCCGACGGTGATCGCCTCATCGGGCAGGTCATGCAGTTCCTGGAAGTTGGAGTTGCAGAGCACCAGCCGGTTGTCGGCATCCCACAGCACGAAGGCCTCGGGGATCGTTTCGATGGCGTCGCGCAGGCGCAGATCGGCGGCGACCGTCTTTTCGACGAGGTTCTTCTGCTCGGTCACGTCGACCGCGATCCCGATCAGATGCGGTCCGGGATCGCCGGGCTGGCGCACCAGCTCGCAGCGTGCGCGCAGCCAGATCCAGTGGCCGTCGGCGTGGCGCATGCGGAACGCATGGTCAATGGTGCTGGCCTTGGCATCGGCAAGTTCGGTCGCCAGCTCATAGAGGTTGACATCATCGGGATGAACCAGGGCGCTGATGTCGCCGAACGACAGCAGGTCGTCCTTCGTCTCAAGGCCGAGGATGTCGAACATCGACTGGGACCAGAAGATGCGGCCACGCGCCAGATCCCAGTCCCACAGACCGCAGCGGCCCCGGTTGAGCGCAGTGTCGATGCGCGTGCGCACGGTCTCGTAGATTCCGTCCGCTTCGCGCGCCCGCGTTGCCTGCCAGTGGAAGGCGAAGCCGAGGATCAGTACGACGAAACCGGTTGTTGCCGACAACGTCACCGTGAGCGTGGTTAGCGAGCGCCAGGTGGACAGCGCCGCGTCACGCGGCTGCACGACGGCGAGCTGGCCGAACGGCGCTTTGAGCATCCGCACGGTGGCCAGCGCGTCCTCGTCATTGGGCAGGGTGATTTCCATGACGCCGGCATTGGCGCCGAAGGTGGTCAGTGGCTGCGTGGGTCCGAGGACGTCGATCAGGCGCCGGCCGACGGCACCGTCGACGGCGGGGAGCGCGGCGGCGATCACGCCGTCGGCATTGGTCAGAAAAAAATGCCGTCCGCCGGCGGTGGCCCAGGACGGCAGGGCGCGGGCCAGGACCTGCTGCGGCCGGTCGACGGCGGCGGCGGGCGTATCGAGCGGCTGCGCCAGCCGCACGCCAGCGAGATCGGCGACCGCTTCGAGGGCGAGCACCATGCCGCTCAGGGTCTGCCGGCGATGATCGAGCAGCTGGACACCGGCGCCAACGCAGATCGTGGCGAGAAAGGCGATGATCAGCACCGGAACTGCGCGACGCAGCACCGGCTCCGCCGTCAAGAGTCGCCGATAGGCCGGCTTGGCGACCGATTGCGCGAGCCCCTTGATGGAATCCGGATGTGCAGACGCACTCGCCGCATCGGCGCGCGCCATCGACCGCCTCCGTTCGGAAATCCCCTCACCCTCGAAACGGAAGGATGTGCCGCATCGCTTTCCGAATCACCTGCGATTGGAATCGATGACTGCCGATTTGTCGAGAGTCGGAAATCAATAATTTAAAAACTGTTACCCACAAAGAACACGGGGCCGGCAAGGGCAGGGGGCATTTGCAGGCCGCACCGGCGTTGCGCCCGTTTCAGGAGGCGGCCAGCGCGCGTTCCACGATGTCGGCAAGATCGCGCGACAGGCCGGGCGT
The DNA here is from genome assembly GCA_964618715.1 of uncultured Undibacter sp. Taxonomy (GTDB): domain Bacteria; phylum Pseudomonadota; class Alphaproteobacteria; order Rhizobiales; family Xanthobacteraceae; genus Pseudolabrys. The sequence goes on from CAZUDR010000098.1 coordinate 4,078, forward strand.
GGCCTGGATGCGCTTGAGGGCAGCTTCCGCCTTCGTGCGGCGGTCCGGCTCCAGCGTGCGCCAGCTGCGGAATGCGGTCGACATACGCGCCGACAGTTGGGGGTTTTTCGGGTCAACCGCGAGCACGGTGTCGGCGATGAAATCGTAGCCGCGCCCGTCGGGGCGGTTGAACTGGGTCGGATTTCCCTGCGCGAAGGCGCCGATCAGCGCGCGCACCCGGTTGGGGTTGGCCGGCGAGAAGGCCGGATGGCCGGTCAGCGCGCGCACCTTGTCGAGGGTATCGGGCTGCGGGATGGTGGCCTGCAGCGCGAACCACTTGTCGACGATGAGCGCGTCGGCCGAATAACGCCTGTAGAAATCGGCCAGCGCCGTCTCGCGCTCCGGCACGCTGCACAGCGACAGGGTGGCGAGCGCCGCCATGCGGTCGGTCATGTTGTCGGCTGTCTCGTACTGGCGCGCCGTGCGGGCGATGGCGTCGGCTTTGCCGGTGGCCGCCATCAGGTCAAGACAGACATTGCGCAGGGCGCGGCGTCCGGCGCTGGTGGAGTCCGGGCTGTAGCCGCCGGGTACCGTCATCCGCTCATAGGTGGTTTCCAGCACCGCGCCCAGCCGTTCGCCGATTTGCGCGCGCAAGGCCGAGCGGGCGCGGAAAATGGCGTCAGGATCGATGTCGCGGCCGATCTCGCGGGCGATGTCGCCCTCGCCGGGCGGCACAAGGGCCAGTGCCACGAAGGCAGGCTCGAGTTCGGGATCCTCGAGAATGGTCGCCAGCGCCACCATCAGCTTGTCGTCGGTGCCTGGTTCCTTGCCGGCGCGCAGGCTGCTCACATTACTGATGAGCAGCCGCATAGAGATGGTTTGCAGCGCCTGCCAGCGGTTGAACGGATCCGGGTCATGCGCGGCGAGAAATGCGAGATCGGCGGCATCGAGATCGCTGTCGACCTTGACCGGGGCAGAGAAGCCGCGGTTGATCGATAACACCGGGCGTTCGGTCATGTCCGTGAATTCGACCGTGCTGGCGGGTCCGTCGAGCACCAGAACGCCGCGCTCGAGCGTGCCGCCGCCGGCCAGCGCGAGCGGCAGGTCGCGGCCGTCCCGGCCGACCAGCCCCAGCGCCAGGGGGATGACCATCGGCTGCTTTGACGGCTGGCCGGGCGTCGGCGGAACGGTCTGCCGGCAGGTCACGGTGTACGTCTTGCGGTCTGCATCAAAGCGGGTCTTCACCGTAACGTTCGGTGTGCCGGCCTGACTGTACCAGCGCATGAACTGGCCGAAGTCGCGGCCACTGGCGTCGGCAAAACACTGGATGAACTGCTCGACGGTGGCCGCCTCGCCGTCATGGCGTTCGAAATAGAGGTCCATGCCGGCGCGGAATTTTTCGGGCCCGATCAGCGTTTGCACCATGCGCGCGATCTCGGCGCCTTTCTCGTACACGGTCGCCGTGTAAAAATTGTTGATTTCCCTGTAGGCTTCGGGCCGCACCGGGTGCGCCAGCGGGCCGGCGTCCTCGACGAACTGGGCGGCGCGCAGCATGCGCACGTCGGCGATGCGCTTCACCGGGCGCGAGCGCATGTCGGCGGAAAATTCCTGGTCGCGGTAAACCGTGAGCCCTTCCTTCAGGCACAATTGAAACCAGTCGCGGCAGGTGATGCGGTTGCCGGTCCAGTTGTGGAAGTATTCGTGCGCGATGATCCCCTCGATATGGGCGTAGTCGGAATCGGTCGCGGTCGCGGGAGTTGCCAGCACGTACTTGTCGTTGAAGATGTTAAGGCCCTTGTTCTCCATCGCGCCCATGTTGAAGTCGGAGACGGCGACGATCATGAAGATATCGAGGTCGTATTCGCGGCCGAACGCTTCTTCATCCCAGCGCATGGAGCGTTTCAGCGAATCCATCGCGTAGCCGCAGCGGTCCTGCTTGCCGTGTTCGACATAGATGCGCAGCATGACCTCGCGCCCCGACATGGTCCGGAACGTGTCCTCGACGCAGGCAAGATCACCGCCGACCAGTGCGAACAGGTAGGACGGCTTCGGGTGCGGGTCACGCCAGATGGCAAAATGACGACCGCCGGGCAGGTCGCCGCTCTCGGCGAGGTTGCCGTTGGCGAGCAGCACCGGTGCTTCGCTCTTGTCGGCTTCGATGCGCGTCGTATAGACCGCCATCACGTCGGGCCGGTCCGGGAAATATGTGATGCGGCGGAAACCTTCCGCCTCGCATTGGGTGCAATAGGTGCCGCTCGAGCGGTAGAGGCCGGAGAGTTGCGTGTTGGCCGACGGATCGACGATGGTCTCGATTTCGAGCGTGAACGCCCTGTTGGGTGGCTGCGGGATGGTGAGCTGATCGGGTGTCACCAGATAACTGTCGGGGCCGGGCTCGGCACCGTCGATCCTGAGCGAGGAGAGCGACAGCCCGTCACCGTCAAGCACCAGCGGAGCGGCCGCATTGTCCGGATTGGGCTTGAGCGCCAGCGTCGCACGCACCCTGCCTGCGGTCGGATGAAGGGAGACATCGAGATGAACGGTTTCAACCAGCCAGTCGGGCGGGCGATAGTCCTTGAGTCGGATGGGCTGGGCAATGTCGGTACGCATGCGCAATTGATCTAGGATGTCCTGCACGGAATTGAAAGAAAGGAATTGGCGGCCCGATGACGGCGAAAATGCGCGCCATGGTGATGGACAAACCGGGGACACCGCTGGTCATGCGGGATGGGCCGCTACCGGATGTGGCGAGGGGCGAAATTCTCGTTGCGGTCTCGGCCTGCGGGGTTTGCCGCACCGACCTGCATGTGGTCGATGGCGAATTGCCGCATCCGAAGCTGCCCATAGTTCCCGGGCACGAGATTGTGGGCCGCGTCGCGGCGATCGGACCGGATGTCGGCGGCCTTGCCACCGGCGAGCGCGTCGGCGTGCCCTGGCTGGGCGCGACCTGCGGTGTCTGTGCCTACTGCCGATCCGGCGCCGAGAACCTTTGCGATGCGCCGGTCTTCACCGGATATACGCGTGACGGGGGCTACGCGACGCACGCTGTGGCAGATGCGCGCTATTGCTTTCCCCTCGGCGAGAGCGGCGATGACGCCGAGATCGCACCGTGGCTGTGCGCCGGATTGATCGGCTGGCGCAGCTACCGCATGGCAGGCGAGGGGCGGTCCCTGGGCCTCTACGGCTTCGGTGCGGCCGCACACATCCTCGCGCAGGTCGCACACTGGCAGGGGCGACGCATCTACGCGTTCACCCGCAAGGGCGACACGGCCGCACAGGATTTCGCGCGATCGCTCGGAGCCGTGTGGGCGGGCGGTTCCGACGAGATGCCACCCGAGCCGCTCGACGCCGCCATCATCTTCGCGCCGGTCGGCGCACTGGTGCCGGCGGCACTGAAGGTCGTGAAGAAAGGGGGCCGCGTTGTCTGCGGCGGCATCCATATGTCCGACATCCCGAGCTTTCCCTATTCGCTGCTGTGGGAAGAACGTCACGTGATGTCGGTGGCAAATCTCACACGGGAGGACGCGCGGGAGTTTCTCGCCATCGCGCCCGAGGCCGGCGTGGCCTGCGAGGTAACGCGCTATCCGCTCGAGCGGGCCAACGAGGCATTGTCGGATCTGCGCGACGGCCGCCTGCAGGGCGCGGCGGTGCTTGTGCCGTAACGGTCAGCGCATCGGCTCGGCATGGCCGATCACCCGCTTGATCGAGGGCGAGCGTTCGCGCAGCGCCCGCTCCAGCGCATCGACCATTTCGTGCACCGCCTGCACGGTGAGGGACGGATCGACGCGGCAGTGGAAGTTGACGATTTCGCCCTCATCCGTTTCGCGCACGCGGATATTATGGACGTCGCGGATGGAGTGCGTTTCCGCCGCCAGCTCGGTCAGCGCGATCTGCACCGCCTTGACGCGTTCGGGTGGCGCCTCCCGCCCAAGGGCGTCCTGCGGCTGCAGCGGCTCGATGTGGGTCTCGACCTCGACGCCGGCGCCGAGCTCGGCGGCAATCGCATCCTCCAGCCGGTCCGCCGTCTCGTGCGCGGCTTTCAGCGTCAGCTTGCCATCGACCTCAAGATCGAGCGAGACGGCGAGCCGGTCCTTCAGTTCGTGCACCGTCACGTGATGGACGGCAAGTGCGCGGCTACGTGCGATCACCATGACGCGGTCGAGCACCGTCTCGTTGTCGAGCGCGACGGGCGAAGTGGTCACGGTCACGTCGGCGTCGCTGAAATGGCGCATGACCGCCTGCTGGATCCGGGTCTTCACCTGTGCGACCTGGTCGGACGGAAACGTCCGCGGCAGTCTGACGGCAGCGTCGATGAAATGGCGCGGTCCGACCATGCGCACCCGCACCCGGTCGATCCCCACGACGCCGGGAACCTTGCGGATTTCCGCCGTCGCCGTGTCGGCGACGCCTTCCGGAGCGGTGTCAACGAGGGTGCCGACCGTGCGCCGTGCCATGCGAAAGCCGAGGACGGCGATCAGGACCGCGACGACGAGCGCCGCGACCGGATCGCCCCAGCTGTAGCCCCAGGCGGACAGCAGCAGCCCGATGATGACCGGAATGGAGCCGAAAAAATCGGACGCAAAGTGAAGCGAGTCCGCCTCCAGCGCCTCGCTCCTGGTCTCGCGGGCGACGCGCATCAGGGCGCGCGCCCGCCACGCATTGACCGCCATTTCGACGCCCAGCACGACGAAGGGGATGATCGTAAATGCAATGAGTGACCCGCCACCCTGCAGCCGCTTGACGGCCTCGACCGCCACGCCCCCCGCCACCAGGAACAACAGCGCGGACTCGGCCAGTGCAGCGATGCTCTCGATCTTGCCGTGGCCGTAGTGGTGCTCCGCGTCGGGCGGCCGGTCACCGGCGCGGACGGCGAACCAGGTGACCAGCGTGGCGCCCAGATCGATGAGACTGTGGAGGGCATCGGAGACGAGCGCCAGACTTCCGATGGCGACGCCGACAACGAATTTCGCCGTTGCGAGCGTACCGCTCGCGACGACGGACACGATTGCGACCTTTTCTTTCTTGCTTGCCAAGCCGGCGCGCTCCGCGGCGTCGTTTATCAGACGCCCCCGGCGCTCACAAGGCGACGGGCTTGCCGTCCAGGGACGCCGAGCGTACCACCGCGTCGAGGATGCGGATGTTGTCGAGGATCTGTTCCGGCGTGAAGCGGTAGGGCGCACGGCCCTCGATCGCGTCGGCCCAGGCCT
>CAZUDR010000099.1:0-9237 GCA_964618715.1 uncultured Undibacter sp.
GAGCGACGGCGGACAATCGACCAGCACGTACGAATAATGCTGCGGATGATCGCCCTCGTTGAGCGCGTGCAGGGCATTGCGCAGACGGAAGGCGCGATCGCGCTGCTGGCCGATTTCGAGCTCGAGACCGGACAGGTCCATGGTCGACACGGCGATCGACAGCTGCGGCACCGCGGTCGGCAGCACCGCGGCGCGCATCGGCGCAGCGCCGGTGAGCACATCGTAGGTCGATGTGCGGCGTGCGCGGCTGTCGATACCGAGTCCGGTTGAGGCGTTGCCCTGCGGGTCGAGGTCGACGATCAGCACGTGCTCGCCGATGGCCGCCAGCGCAGTGCCAAGATTGATCGCAGTTGTCGTCTTGCCGACACCGCCCTTCTGGTTGGCAATAGCCAGCACGCGGGGTCGCGATGCCGGCTCTGCGCGGGCGGCCGGGCGCTCGAAGGGGACGACGTCGGCGGCGCCGGTCGATGGGGTGTCCTGGCCGTCCCGGTTGCCGGGCTGGTCGGCGGTGGCAGGCGTATCGGTCATGATGGCCAGTCCATTGTCATGTGCGGCGGCCCGGGCACCCCGAGAGGGCAATGAGCGCCACCGGCGCAGTCGGAGCCGAGTCTAGCCCCTTTTGCGAGGCTGAAGGCCGGAGATTACGACGATACAGCCTTCCGGGTTGGTCTTGCTGGGCATTTTCGAGGCCTCGATAGTCCAATATTTAGCGGCTTCGGTCAATTCAGCATCTACATCTTGTCCCTTTGGGAACAGGCCGAGGGCGCCCCGATCGATCAGGGGAAACGCTTGATCGCACAGGATTTTCAGGCGCGCCAAGGCCCTCGCCGTGACCACATCGGCGCGCTGCTCCCAGCTTTCCCCAAAATTCTCCGCCCGCAGATGGTGCACCTCGCCGGGGAGACCGATCAGGCGGACCGCTTCCCGCAGGAAAGCGGCTTTTTTGGCATTACTTTCAACGAGATGAACCCCGGCTTCCGGGAGATCGGCGAGCCCGCAGGCGACGGGCAGCCCCGGAAAGCCGCCGCCCGATCCCAGATCGACCCAGACCCGGGCCGCCGGGGCCAGCGGAAGAAGCTGCAGCGAATCGGCGATGTGACGGGTCCACAATTGCGGCAACGTCGATGACGCGACGAGGTTGAGTTTGCCCTGCCAGCGCAGCAGCAGACCGACAAACGCATCGAGGCGCGCCAACGTTTCACGTGAAACGCTGACGAGGTCGAGAGCGCGCGCACGATCGGCAGAGAGATCGAGATTGCCCTGCCCGCGCCTGGTCAAGCGCTTTTCGCCGCCGGCTGTTTGTGGCGGCCGCGCCGCACGTGCGCGACCAGAAGCGTCAGCGCTGCCGGCGTGACACCGTCGATGCGCGCTGCGTGGCCGATGGTGCGCGGACGATGCCGTTGCAATTTCTGTTTCACCTCGTTCGACAATCCCGGCAACGCCGCGTAGTCGATGTCATCCGGCAGCAAGAAACTTTCATCACGACGATAGGCCGCAACGTCCGCTGCCTGGCGCGAGAGATAGACATCGTACTTGGCGTCGATCTCGAGCTGCGTGGTGATGCCTGCATCGATGTCGCCGAAGTGCGGCCAGATCTTCGCGAGCTTTGCAATGCCGATGTCAGGGTACGACAGCAGTTCAAAAGCGGTGCGGCGCTGACCGTCCCTGTTGAGTGCGAGGCCGTGACGCGCGGCTTCTTTCGGCGTCAATGAAACGGAACGTGCAAACTCGCGGGCGTCGCGCAATGCACCTGATCTCTGCGCGTGCATGCGTGTGCGTTGGCGCCCGACGCATCCGACGGCAATCGCCTTGCCGGTGAGACGCTGATCGGCATTGTCCGCGCGCAGCGCCAGACGATACTCGGCGCGTGAGGTGAACATGCGATACGGCTCGCTGACACCGCGCGTCACCAGATCGTCGATCATCACGCCGAGATAGGCTTCGGCGCGGTCGAAGGTGATTTCCGCCTTGTCACCGGCCAGCGCCGCCGCATTGAGACCGGCGAGAAGTCCCTGTGCCGCAGCCTCTTCGTAGCCTGTCGTGCCGTTGATCTGACCGGCCAGGAACAGTCCGCGCAAGCGTTTCGTTTGCAGCGTCGGGTCGAGTTCGCGCGGATCGACATAGTCGTATTCGATGGCATAGCCCGGCCGGACGAATTGCGCGTTCTCGAGTCCGGGGATCGTGGCCACGAGCGCGTGCTGAACGTCTTCCGGCAGTGATGTCGAAATGCCGTTCGGATAGACGGTGTGATCGTCGAGCCCCTCGGGTTCGAGAAAAATCTGATGACCGTCGCGTTCGCCGAACTTGACGATCTTGTCTTCGATTGACGGACAGTAGCGCGGACCGGTGCTCGCGATCTGTCCGGAATACATTGGCGAGCGATGGACGTTGGCGCGGATGATGTCGTGCGTCGCCGGCACCGTGCGCGTGATGCCGCACCGGATCTGCGGATTCGAGATACGCTCGGTGAGCATCGAGAACGGCTCGGGCGGATCGTCGCCGGGCTGCATTCCGAGTCCGGACCAGTCGATGGTGCGACCGTCAAGCCGTGGCGGCGTGCCCGTCTTCAGACGGCCGAGCGCGAAACCGGCATTGTCCAGGGTTCGCGACAAGCCCGTTGCCGGCGCTTCGCCGACGCGGCCGGCGGGGATCTGGTGTTCACCGATATGAATCAGTCCGCGCAGGAATGTGCCCGTGGTCAGAACCACGGCGCGCGCATTGATCTGACGGCCATCGGCAAGTTTGAGTCCGGTGATCCGGCCGTCGCGCACGACGAGGTCGTCCGCTTCCGCTTCGATCACCGTGAGATTCGCGGTCGCCCGGATCGCCGCCTGCATGGCCGCCGCATAGAGCTTGCGGTCCGCCTGGGCGCGAGGCCCGCGCACTGCCGGACCCTTGCGCCGGTTGAGCACCCGGAACTGGATGCCGCCGGCATCGGCGATGCGGCCCATGAGGCCGTCGAGCGCGTCGATCTCCCGCACCAGATGCCCCTTGCCGAGGCCCCCGATCGCCGGATTGCAGCTCATGGCGCCGATGGTGCTGAAGCGATGCGTGACCAGAACGGTTGCCGCGCCCATGCGGGCGCTGGCGGCCGCGGCCTCACAGCCGGCGTGGCCGCCGCCAACCACCACGACGTCGAATCCCTGGTCCATCGGCACCTCGATCGGCCGCCTTGTAGCGGAGGGGTCCGGACCGGTCAAAACAAAGCCGACTCCCGTCATGTTTCACGTGAAACAGCGGTGGACTGGTATCCTAATACCGATACCGTTTCCGGGCTGGGAGGGAGCGCCCCGCAGATGGCTACCGGGATGCGTGGCTGGCCGTGCCTGGTGCCGCGGTCGTTGCGGCGCGTTCCTGGCCGGCGCCGTAATAGAGGACGCCGGCACCGATCGCGACCACCAGCACCAGCAGGGCAATCCAGCCGGCGGCGTTCGGTTCCTCCATGAGCCTTCTCAAGGGAGATCTGTCGGACATGGCGCCGTCCCCGGTCTTCGCTATACGAGGCTCCGGCAACGGGATGAACTGAGCGAGAGGACCCGTTGCCGCGGCGACCGCATGCCACAGCCGATCCGGCTATTTGCCAATGCAGAAGTCCCGGAAAATTACGTCAAGGATATCCTCGACATCGACCCGGCCCGTCAGCCGACCCAGCCCCCGGGCCGCCAGACGCAGCTCCTCGGCGACCAGGTCCTCGCGGCCGGCAAGCCCGGGATCCAGCGCCCGGTTGAGCGCAGTCAGGGTATCCTCCAGCACCCGCCTGTGGCGGGCGCGCGTCACCAGTGCGTGTTCGGCGCCGGCCAAGGTCCTCTCGGCGTGGCGCGTAAGGGCAGACAACAGGATATCAATGCCCTCCCCGGTGGCCGCAGAAACGCTGAACACATGTTCATTACTAGTGAATGATGATTCATTTTTATTCGTTAACCAGGTGTTAACCATACCCATTAAGGGGTTATTAGTTTGCAAGATAGGTTCAGTCTTATCTGATACTTCAGAATAACATTCATTTTTTGAGAATTGCCCCTTTTCAAGATCGATCTTGTTGCGAACTGTCCAAATCGCCTGGTTTTCAGACAAGAGCCCGCCCGGATCCCTCCCCGGCTCCACCTTGCCTGGCGCGACCCCCGCAGCCTCGATCAGCCACAGTACCAGGTCCGCTTGGGCGGCTCGCTCGCGCGCACGGCGCACCCCCTCCATTTCCACCGGGTCCCCGGTGTCGCGGATCCCGGCAGTGTCGAGCAGCGTCACCGGCCATCCGTGCAGATCGAGATGCACCTCAATGACGTCACGGGTGGTACCGGCGTAGGGAGATACAATCGCCGCGTCCCGACGCGCGATCCGGTTGAGCAAGGTCGACTTTCCGGCATTCGGCGGGCCGGAGATAGCGACCACCAGACCATCGCGCAGACGCTCGCCCCGCTGGTCGTCGGCGAGCCCTTTGCCGATCTCCCCCGCGAGCTGCCGAACAATGGCAAGGGCCGGTTCGACCAGGTGCTCGGGCACATCGGCCTCGTCCGAAAAGTCGATCCGCGCCTCGACCAGCGCCAGCGCCTGGATCAGTTTCTGCCGCCAGTCCTCCGCCCGCCCGCCGAGCGCGCCCTTCATCTGCCGGAAGGCCTGACGCCGCTGGCCTTCGGTTTCGGCCATGACCAGGTCGGCGAGGCCTTCCACCCCGGTCAGGTCGATCTTGCCGTTCTCGAACGCCCGCCGGGTGAATTCGCCGGCCTCCGCGGGGCGCAGGCCCTCGATCCGGCCCAGCGCATCGAGGACGGCGGCGATCACCGCGCGGCCGCCATGCAGCTGAAGCTCGGTCATGTCCTCGCCGGTCTCGCTGCGCGGCGCGGCAAACCGCAGCGCCAGCGCCTCGTCGATGACCTCCCCCGAATCCGGATCGTGCAGGCGGGCGAGCACCGCCTTGCGCGGCTCCGGCACCTTGCCGGCAAGCCGCCTCAGCGCCTCGCCGGCGCGCGGCCCGGAAATCCGCACCACCGCGATGGCCGCCGGCGGCCGGCCGGAGGACAGGGCAAAAATTGTGTCGCGCTCTGCCGTCATACGGCGCCCACGAAGCGCCGGGGCATGGTCAGGGTCAAGGGTTGATGCCGGCCTCGGCGGAATGCGCAGCGCGCAAGCTACCGCGGCAGTCGCGTCGCATGGCGCGCCCTGTTCCTCCAACTGAGGTGGACCAAGACATCATCGGTACGGCTAGTATGACGGCGACCAACGGAGGGCCCCCTGATGAAAGCGATGCTGCTGACCGGCCACGGCGGCCCGGACATGATGCGCATGGGCGAGGCGGCGGATCCGGTCCCCGGACCCGGAGAAGTCCTGGTCGACGTGCACGCGGCCAGCGTCAACGGCGCCGATCCGAAAGTCAGGCGCGGCGGGGGGCCGTACCGGCTCAGCCGGTTCCCCCATATTCTCGGCCGCGATTTCTCCGGCGTGGTCAGCGCGGTCGGCCCGGACGTCACCGATCTCACGGTCGGCGATGCGGTGTTCGGCGTGATGGACCAGGGCATCGAAGGCACCTATGCCGAGAAGCTCGTCATCAAGGCGGCGCTCGTTGCAAAGAAGCCGGACACGCTCAGCCATGCCGAAGCGGCCGCGCTTGCGCTTGTCAGTCTCACCGCGCTGATCGCACTCGAAGACACTGCCAGGCTCAAGGCCGGCGAGACGATCCTCATCCAGGGCGGCGCCGGTGGCGTCGCCGGCTTTGCCATCGAGCTCGCCAGGCACATCGGTGCCAGGGTGATCACCACCGCCAGCGCGCGCAATCATGACTATGTGCGCAAGCTCGGCGCCGACCAGGTGATCGACTACAACACCGAGGACTTCACGAGGATCGGTCCGGTCTGCGACGTGGTGTTCGACACGGTCGGCGGCGCGGTGCGCGACGGCTGTTACAAGGTGCTCAAGCCGGGCGGCCGGCTGGTGTGGATCGCGCCGGCGCCGGAGGGATTCCAGGTGCCGCGCACCGACGTCGAGACGTTGCGTCCGGCGGTGACGCGCGACCGCGCGCATCTCGAACGCATGCTGGCGCTGCACGCCGCCGGTGCGATCCGGCCGCCCGTCATCACGCATTACAAACTTGCCGATGCGGCCAGGGCGCATGAAGTCAGCGAAGGGCGGCACCTGCAGGGCAAGCTGGTGCTCGAGGTGCGGTAACGCAATGATGCCCGGCTAGTGGCGTCGCAAGCCCGCGCACAATTCAGCGCACACACCACGCTGTGCTATGGTCGTCATCCACGAGCGGGGAGGGCCGTATGAAACCATCACCCAGATTCTCGCTTGCCGTGCTGGCATTCTGTCTGGTCGCGAGCGCACCGGCGCGGGCCGCCGGCGATCTGATGCAGGCCTACCGGATTATCGAGAGCAAGACCTTCGTCGACCTCTCGCACAGCTTCTCGCCGGACACGCCGGTGTGGGAGGGATTCGGCCAGGCGACGTTCACACCGGCCTATGATCCGAAGACCAAACGGCCGTACACCATCCGGGACGACGGCTTCCGCACCACCTATTACAACATGGTCGGACAGTACGGCACCCACGTCGATCCGCCGGCGCATTTCGCCGAAGGCGGCATCACCATGGACAGGATTCCGCTCAAGCAGATGATCCTGCCGCTGATCGTGCTCGACAATACGCCCCACCAGGCGAACGACCCCGACCACGCGTTTTCGGTGGCGGATCTCATGGCGTGGGAGGAAAGGCACGGCCGCGTGCCCGCCGGCTCTTTCGTCGCGCTGCGCACCGACATGTACAAGGACTGGACATCGGATCCCGCGCACTTCAAGCGTTCGCCGTTCCCGGCCTGGGCCTTCGAGACCATCAGGTTTCTCTACGAGCAGCGCGGCGTCGTCGCCACCGGCCACGAATCCATGGACACCGACACCACCGAGAAGATGCTGTCGGAAACCTGGCTGCTCGCACACGGCCACTACCAGATCGAGGTCATGGCCAATCTCGACAAGGTGCCGGCGACCGGCGCACTGATCGTCGTCACCTGGCCAAAGGTGCGCGACGGCATCGGCTTTCCCGCGCGGGCGTTCGCCATCCTGCCGTAGCAGGTTCGAGTCGTTTCGCTGTCCGGGTAGGGGCGACCGCCGCCGGCCGCTCACCGGCTCATGGTCAGACGAAACATGATCCCGTGATAGAAGCGGTCGAGATTCACCGGCTCGCCATTGGCGTTGAAACCCTTGAGCGCCTGCCAGTAGCCGTCGAACCGATAGCTCAGCATCACCGCGTAGTTCGGCGTGATCTCATAGGACACGCCAATCATCGCATCGGCGTTGAACACCCAGGCATGATCGCTGATGCTGGCATTGACCGGACATCCCGTATTGCACGGCAGCGGAATGAACGTGGGTGACGCCGCCCCTCCGGTCTGGCTGACATCGATCGTCTGCGTCACCTTGCGCCGGCCGTAGAGGGCGGCCATGCCGGCCATGTATTCAAGCGACCACTGCGGAAAGACCGAAATGCTGCCGTCGATCTGCAGGCGCGGTCCGCCGCCGAAGAACGAATTCTTCTGCGTATAGCCGCGCTGGTCGTCGACACAGACACCGGGCGTCGGCGCCGTCGCACAGGTGACCGCGTAGATCGTGTTGACCGGCATATTGCTCCACGCCGCTTCGCCAGTCGTCTTGCCGCGGATCTCGGCGATGCGCACACCGAAGCGCACGGTCGCCGGCACAACTCCGCCAAGACCAAGGTCGCGGCCGGTCATGAAATCCGCGAGCCAGTGTTCTTCCCGGCGCTCCGCCGAATTGGTCCCGCCGAACAGCGCCGGGGTCGGCGCGACGAAGTCACCCGTTCCGACGCCGAACTGCGCAATCGGAAAATTGGTCTCTGTCTGTTTGCCGAACCAGCCGTAGCGAAACTGGCCGCTGACACGCCAGATCGAATCGAAGCGCCAGTCGAAACCGCCGGCGACTTCCCATCCCCACGGCCGGGCCGATACTTCGAACGGCGGATTGTTCAGGCCGGCAACGCCGGAGCCGTTGCCGCCCATGTAGGACGGCCCGCCCTCGAACCACCAGATGAACCTGGGTTGAAACACGGCCTGCGCCCGCGCGAGCAGCGCCGGATCAGGCGGACGCATCTCGGCCCTGGTCTGCGCCGGCGCGGCAGCCGCGAGCGCACACGCCGAGACCCCGGCCAGCAAGGACACCCTGAACCGCTGCATCCCTCACCACGCAGTTCGTGTGCACAAACGACAATATCGGGATGGAGCGGGTTCCGCACGCCCCCAACCCCCTGAATCCCCCGGTCTTTTGCCCGAGTTGACGTTGGCATTCCCGATGCTTTGATACAAGGGTGGCAAGGCCCCGAACCGGATGACGCAAGGCATGCAGGCAAGGCTTTCCAGGACCGCCGCACTGACGCACCGCCCGCCGGTCGATCCGGCTGTCGGCGCGTTTCGTCCGGAACTGGGCGCGCCCGGCCCCGCGCCGGCGCCCACTCCTGCAGTCACCCGGGATCGCCGCCCGCTCGTCCGTCTCGTCATCAACTGGGCATTGAGCACGGTGCTGATGGTGGTGCTGGTGCGCATTGTGCTGACGCTGGCGCGCCGGCCACCGGGCCGGTTGTCCTGACACCGGCGACCCCCGCCGCAGGGTCAGGCCTGCCGGTTCAATCCCCCGTTCATCGGCGTTAGGGTCGCTCCAAGCATGTCTTCTGCCACGCACACCAATCGTCTTGCCGGCGCGACCTCGCCCTACCTGCTGCAGCACCGGCACAACCCGGTGGACTGGTGGCAGTGGGGCCCCGAGGCCCTGGCCGAAGCGAAGCGCACCGGCAAGCCGATCCTGCTGTCGGTGGGTTATGCCGCCTGCCACTGGTGCCACGTGATGGCGCACGAGTCGTTCGAGGACGAGGCGACGGCGCGGGTGATGAACGAGCTGTTCATCAACATCAAGGTGGACCGCGAGGAGCGGCCCGACATCGACCAGATCTACATGAACGCGCTGCATCTGCTCGGCGAGCACGGCGGCTGGCCGATGACCATGTTTCTCACGTCCGGGGGCGAGCCGGTGTGGGGCGGCACCTACTTCCCGAAGGACTCGCGCTTCGGCCGCCCGGCCTTTGTCGACGTCCTGCGCGAGGTGGCTCGGCTGTTTCGCGAGGAGCCGGCGAAGATCGAGCAGAATCGCGCTGCGCTGCTGGCGCAGCTGGCCGAAAAGGCACGGCCCGCCGGCAAGGTGACGGTCGGGGTCAAGGAGCTCGACGCCGCCGCCCGGCAAC
>CAZUDR010000100.1:0-9213 GCA_964618715.1 uncultured Undibacter sp.
CGGTCGTGCAGCGTCCGCAGCGTCGCGAGCGCCTTTGCGAAATGTTCTGGGAGGTGCCGGACGATCCCCGCGGCGCCTTGCGCTGGAGCTTGTCCAAGGCCCGACAGGTCGTCGGTGACGCGCTGGTCGCAACGCGCGAAACGGTGCAGCTGAACACGGACCGGGTCGGTCTCGACTACCGCGAGGCCACGCAGGCGCTGGCCCGAGATCCGTCAGGCCTCGCGACCGAAGAGCTCGAGCATCTCGCTGCGCTTTTTCGCGGTCCGTTCCTGGCCGATCTGGCGCTGCCGCGCTGCGCCGAATATGAGGCGTGGCGCGTATCGCACGTCAATGAGCTTGAGCTGCTGCAGCTGCGTCTGCTGCGCATTCTGATCGATCGTCTGCGCTCCGATCCGCCGCGCGCGCTGGTCCATGCGCACGCGCTGCTGGCCCTCAATCCGGAAGACAAGGCCGTCGCGGCCGAGGCCGAGTCGCTGGTGCAGGAATCGCGCCGGCAAACACTCGGCCGGACGCCAGATCCGGCGAAACCGTCCCTGGCCGCTGGCACGGTCGTGACAACGCCGGCGCCGATCCATCAGGACATTCGCTATTGCACGACCCGCAGCGGGGTCCGCATCGCATTTGCCGAGTGCGGAAGCGGCATGCCGATCGTGAAGACGGCCAACTGGATGTCGCATCTCGAGTTCGAATGGGAAAGCCCGATCTGGCGGCACTGGATCGAGGCCCTGTCCGGACACAACCGGCTGATCCGCTATGACGAGCGTGGAAACGGACTGTCGGACAGGCACGTCGATGACCTGTCGTTCGAGGCTCTGCTTGCCGACCTCGAGGACGTGGTCGACGCCGCTTCCGTCGAGCGATTTGCATTGCTCGGTGTGTCGCACGGCTGCGCGATCTCCATTGCCTACGCGGTGCGGCATCCCGAGCGCGTATCTCACCTTGTGCTGTATGGCGGATTTGCCAGGGGCTGGCGTGCCGCGGAAAATGCAGAGGCCAAGGAATACTGGACCGCGTTGAAGACGCTCATCCGCCAGGGGTGGGGGCAAAACAACCCGGCCTTTCGGCAGGTCTTCACGTCGCTTTTTATTCCCGGTGCCAGCCAGCAGCAGATGGACTGGTTCAACGACCTGCAGCGCAAGACGGTGTCGCCCGAAACAGCAGAGCGGCTACATGATTCATTTGGCGATTTCGATGTTGTCGACCTGTTGCCGAAAGTGGCGGTCCCGACCCTGGTATTGCACGCGCACGGCGATGCCGTGGTGCCCTTCAAGTCGGGACGGGCGATCGCCACCAGAATTCCGGATGCCCGCTTCGTGACGCTGGAAAGCGAGAATCACATTCTGCTTGCCAACGAGCCGGCCTTCAGACGATTTGTGGATGAGCTCCGGCGCTTTGTTGCTTCTGACCGGAGTTCGTAAAGCGCCCGGACGGTTCGACGACCGGGCAGGCACTATCCTGCATGCCCGGTCGCCATTGTCAGGCAGCGGCTGCGAAGACCGCGTTGCGGTTCTCGGCAACCGCATGTTCCTCCACGGCGATATGGGCGGCGATCGTCCTGGCCACCGCATCGGTGTGGGTGAGGGGTCCCATGTGGCCGGCGCCTGCGATGGTGAGCACCGCTGCCGGCTTCATGAACGATGTCAGCTTGCGCACGATGGCCTCGGTCGGTCCCGGCGCATGCTCTCCGCGCAGCAGCAGCAGCCGGCCGTGGATGCGCTTGTAGGCGACCAGGGGCATCGGCTCGTCGATCAGGGCGCGGAAGTCCAGACATGCCTTGGGCACGTAGCGCATCAGATCGGTGCGGGTTTCCGGGCTCATTGCTGCCCAGCTTCCGTCGCCGTTCCAGTAGTCGACGAAGCGGCGCGCCGCTGACTGCGTGTTGCCGTCGAGGCAGGCCTGCTCGACGTCGTGGGCCAGCCCGCGGATCTCGGCCAGGTGGGCCTGTCCGTCCGGTCCCGTGGCCTTCAGCACGTTGAACGCTGTCGGCTCATAGAGCGAAAGACTGGCAATCCGCGTCGACCGCTCGACGGCAGCACGCAATGCGACGCCGCCGCCGTAGGAATGGCCGACGAGATGGACGGGACCCTGGCAGGCATCGATGATGTCGACGACCAGCGCGGCCTCGTCGGTGAGCGCGAAGGGGTGTTCACCCGGCCAATGGCCGCGCGAGCCGCTGCCGAAGAAATCGGGAGCGATCACCTCGGCGCCGTCACCGAGCCTTTCGGCAAGCTGCCGCCACTGGCGGCCCGAGGCGCCCGAGCAGTGCAGGGCGATGACGACCGGCCTGGTGCGACTGGCGGCCGGCGGCGGCAGGTGTGTGATCGTGGACATGGTCGATTGCCTCCGATCCCGGTCAGATCCAGTGGGCGGCACGGCCGCGGGGTATGCGGGTGGTATCCCCGCGCCCGCCGGCCAGCGAATCGGAGAGCGAGTCGATTTCTGACCGGCTCACCCCGATGTCCTGGAGCATCTGGTCGGACAGCCGGCCGAGTGCGCGCTGGGTGCGCCGGCGCCGGGCGCTGCGGGCGATGGTCTGGATCGCCCGCTGAAACAGCCCCGGTCCGGGTCGGGCCAATGGGGCGTGGGCAAATGTTGCTTCGATGATGGTCATGACAAGGCTCCTGTTGGTCTGCGCCTGTTCGGCGTTGTCCGGACCATCGCAGGGGCGCGTGGGTGCCAGCGTTTGAGCCGCCGTCGAAAATCGGCCTGCCCCGCGAAAATCGCCAGAACCCCCAAATTCCACGCTCGTTCCAACGGCCCCTGCCACGACGGGGGCGCACAAGACGGCCCGTAAGGCGGGGCATTGGGCCAGCCGCCAGCGGAAAATGGAGAAAAACCATGGTGGCCCCCCACGGCGACCGGAATTGGCAATCCGCGCCGCCCGCGGGACCGGGGCGGCCATCCGCACCGCGTGCGGCGGCCGATCGCCCGACCGGGTCCGCCCATGCCCGGCGGCTGGAGCTGCGAAAGTGGATCATCGTCGCGGCGGCCACCTTCGGCATGATGGCCTCGTTCGGCCTGTCCACCAGCATTGCGGTCTTCATGAAGCCGTTCGAATCCGAGTTCGGCTGGCTGCGCGCCGACGTCGCGTTTGCCTTTGCGCTGTTCAGCGCCGGCGCGGCGCTCGGCGGCGTGATCTATGGCCGCGCCACCGACTGGATCGACACGCGGCCGATCGTTGTGTCTGGCGCACTGGTGATGGGCGTGAGCCTCATCGTGCTCGCGCGCCAGGACGACCTTGCCATGATCCAGTACATCTATCTGGCTTCGGGCATCTTCGGCTTTGCCTGCCTCTACACGCCACTCACGGCGACGGTCGGGCTCTGGTTCGAGCGCCGGCGCGGACTGGCCCTCGGCATCGTCACCGCCGGCGGCACGCTCGGGCAGGGGTTCACGCCGGTGCTGGTGCAGCCGCTGATCGAGGCCTTCGGCTGGCGGCAGGCCTATCACACGCTGGGTATCGTCTATCTGCTGTTGCTGGTGCCGATGATGTGGCTCGTCACGAAGCCGCCCGCCGGCGATACGCGCGCCGCCGGCGCCACCGCGCAAAAGTCGGCGGCATGGAGCCTGCCACCCGCCGTCAGCGTCGGCTGGCTCGGGCTGGCGGCGACGTTCTGTTGCATCGGTATGGCCGTACCGATCGTCCACATGGTTTCGCTGCTGTCCGACAGCGGACGCTCGGTCGCGGTCTCCGGCAGCGTCATCATGACGGTGATGCTGTCGGCGTCGGTCGGGCGCGTGGGCTTCGGCATGATCGCCGACCGGATCGGAGCCCTGCGCGGCTACGCGCTGGCGGTCTTCCTGCAGAGCGTCACGGTCTACTGGTTCGTCGAACTGCAATCCCTGGCGACGCTCTACGCCCTGGCGGTCGTATTCGGTTTTGGTTACGGCGGCGTGATGACGACCCTGATCCTGAGCGTTCGTGAGGCAGTGCCGGCAAGATCGGTGGGACTGTCGACCGCGATCGTCACCATGCTTGCCTGGGCCGGCATGGGGCTTGGCGGTTATCAGGGCGGCCTCTGTTACGATCTCACCGGCAGTTACGACGCCTCCTTCGCCAGCGCGGCGCTGGCCGGCGCGGCCAATCTGCTGGTGGTATCGTTGCTCGCGCTGCACCTGCGCTGGCACCGGCAGCTTGCCGATGCGGTCCGCGGGATGAGCCTGCGATGGCCGATCGGCGGGCGACCCCTGGCGGTAACCCGGAACTGAGATGCCAGGGCTCGCCATCGCGGTTAACAGGCTCAAAACGTTGCCGCTATGTCGTCGCGACAGCCTTTTGCGCACCTGACGTGCCTGTGGCACCAAACCCCGAGACTGGGCTAGATTTCCGGCAATCCATCAGTCCGGGACACAACGTGCTCGACCTGCAATTACTGGGTGAGGTTCAGGTCCTCCGCGATGGCAAGCAGCTCGATCTGCCGCCATCACGGAAGACACGTGCGCTGCTGGCCTATCTGGTCGCGACCGGGAAGCCTCACCGGCGCGAACGTCTTTGCACACTTTTCTGGGAAATCCCTGACGATCCCCGCGGTGCGTTGCGCTGGAGCCTGAGCCGGATTCGCGGTCTGGTCGACGAGCCCGACGTCAAGCGCATCATTGCCGACCGGGAATCCGTCTTCTTTGAGCCGAACCGCGCCGACATCGACCTGGTGTCATTGCGTGAGAGCATGAAAAATGGCGTGCTGTCGCTTCCGGCCGAGGAGCTCGAGCGGATGGCCGCAATGTTTCGCGGCGAGTTTCTCGAAGGGATCGATCTGCCCGACCTGCACGATTTTCAGGCCTGGTGCCTCGCCGAGCGGGAAGATATCCGCCGCATGCAGTCGCTCATCCTGTCCACGCTGATCGGACGCTCGGGCGACAGGCCGGCGGCCGCGCTTCCCCATGCCCGCCAGCTCGTGCAGATCGATCCATTCAATGACGCGGCCCGGATCAGTCTGCTGCAGTTTCTCACCGCGCTCGGCCGGCGCGACGAGGCAGAACAGCATTTTGAGGCCGCCGTTTCGGTTTTCAGGGAACTCGGCAACAATGCCGATGCA
Organism: uncultured Undibacter sp.; assembly: GCA_964618715.1. GTDB lineage: Bacteria > Pseudomonadota > Alphaproteobacteria > Rhizobiales > Xanthobacteraceae > Pseudolabrys. Next base: position 5,037 of record CAZUDR010000100.1, read on the forward strand.
AACCTGCTCAAGTCGTGGCGCGAATTGCGCAGTCGCGGGACGTCGCCGGCGTCCGGAGATCTCCCGGTGGAGCGCGTCGCATGGTCAGCGATGCCGGCGGCCAATGCGCCGGGCGCCACGCCGGAGCCGCCTGGCAGTCACTGGCAGTCCGGCGTGCTTGGCCGTACTCATGAGCGCAAGCAGCTATTGGACGCGCTTGACCATGCGTGCGTCAATCAGGAGACGCATGTGCTGCTGCTCAGCGGCGAGCCCGGACTCGGCAAGACGAGTCTGATGGAAGATTTCATTGCCAGCGTCAGGCAGCGCGGCGCGCGCACATTTATCGGTCGTGCCTACGAGACAGAGCGCGCCCATGCTTATGGTCCCTGGATGGAGGCGCTGGGCGGCCTGCCGTCGATCAATTCGCCGGTAACGGGCACCGACGAGTTCGACGCCAAGGCCTTCGCGGATCCATTGCTGCAGACCGGCCGCGAACGCCTGTTCGCGCAGGTCGCGCAAACGGTGTTCGGGGAGTCCGACGCCCGCCAGGCGGTTGTGCTCGCTTTCGATGACATTCAGTGGGCCGACGAGGCGTCGGCAAACCTGCTGCACTACATCATCCGCGCGAAATGGCGTCGGCCGTTTGTTGTGCTGCTCGCCGCGCGCGACGGCGAGCTGGCCGACAATCCGGGGATGCTCGCCGTGCTGCGCAGTCTCCGGCATGACCGGCTGTTGCGGGAAATCCGGCTTGCGCCGCTTGCTCCGCAGCACATCGCGGAGATCCTCTCCCGCATGGCGCCACGCGTCGACGCCGGTCAAATCGTTGCCGAATGCGAAGGCAATCCGCTGTTTGCTCTGGAGCTTGCGCGCAATGGCGGTCGGCCCGATGAACTGCCGCGTTCGCTCAAGGACCTGGTGCGAGACCGCATCGATCGGCTGCCGGAAGGTCCGGTCGATCTGCTGCGCTGGGCGAGCGTCGTCGGTCCGACGTTCTCGCTGCAGCGGCTGCTGCCGTTGCTCGCGGCTGATCTTGATGAGCTGATGGACCGGCTACAGATCCTGGAACGTCATGCCTTGCTGCGCGCGCTGGAATCGGACCGCCAGGCCGGGTGGTACCGGTTCGGCCATGATCTGATTCATCGCGCGATCTATACGGGCATCTCCGAGCCTCGTCGCCGGTTGATGCATATGAAAATCGCCCGGACGCTCTACGAGACGGAAGTGGGCGATGAATCGGTGGCTGCCGAGATTGCCCATCACGCGGGACTGGCTGGCGATGCCAGCCTCGCGGCGCTCGCTTGCGTGAAAGCCGGCCGCCGTAGCCTGCGCGTTTTCGCCAACGAGCAGGCCGCGACCCTCGCGCGCCGCGGCATGCGCTATGCCGAGAGGTTGGCCGACCGCGAGCAGGTCGAGCGTATGCTGGAACTGATCCAGATCGAATTCCTCGCCCGTCGTCCTGACGACCCGCATCAGGAGATGAAGCGCATTGAGTCACTGGCCAACCGCGCGCTCGATTTCGGCTGTCTGAACCACGCTCGCCTCGGTTTCTATCTGTTGAGCTGGCTGCGCTGGGAGGGGGGCAACTGGTCCGATGCCAGACGCGATACTCTGCGGGCCGAATTCGTCAGCCGCGGATCTGATGAAAGGCAGCGAACCGTTGCCATGGCGGAGGCTGCACGCTGCCTTGCCATGCTGGAACGCGATCTCGGCCAGGCTGACGCGCTGGTGATGGAGGCGCGCGCCATTGGCGACCGTCTCGGGCTTGAAGCCAACGCCATTTCCGACGCATCCGGCCTGTTGCGGGCCCACGCCGGTGCATTTGAAGAGGCTGCCGAACTGTTCGTGCACGCCCGCGCGATGGCGCGCCGGGACGGTGACCGCTCCTCCGAATTCCTCGCGCTCGAGCACCACGTCTGCCTTGAAATACAGCGGCGCCACTACGAGGTGGCGGAAGGCCTTTGCGGTGAATTGATGGATCTGGCCAAGAGGCTGCGCGAGGGCAGCGAAGTGCCCTTTGCCAGCTCGCTGCATTGCATCTGTCGGGTTGCGCGGGGTGACACATTGGCTGCCGCTGATCTGGAGCAGTGGCTGGAGGCATTGCGGGTCGCGGATGCCAAGCACCGCCTGGCGTTTACGTTGCTGGCGGCCTTCGAACTCGATTTCGATCGGAACGATTTGGCCCGGGCGCAGGTACGCGCCGAGGAAGCGCTGCGCATGGCGGAATTGCTCGACCGGTCGTCGGAAATCGTCATGGCGCATGTCGCATTGGCCCGCATTGCCGCGGCACGTGACGACGGAGCGGAATGCGAACGACAACTGGCGGACGTGCGCCCGCTGTTGTCGAGCGCCGTTTCAAAAGTCGCGCGCGGGGCCGCCGAGGCCTTGCTCAAGGAGCAAACGGCGGTGCCGGCTTCTCCGGCAATGAAACGAAATGATAGCTTCGCGGGGATTTCTGCTGTACGACATTGACGGCACGCTCCGGTGGCACAATGAGCCTGGTTATCATCGAGCAGGAATTCTCCAAGCCGCTGACGGCGGAAGATATCGTCAGGCCGGACAACAAGACGCTCACATGCATGGAAATTTATGGCGCACACGCGCGGCGTCACTATCTCGCCCGCGGCGGACTGCATTGCATGTGCGTCTTTGAAGCGCCGGATGCCGAGGCGGTGCGCAGCGCATATCGAATGGCTGACTCGAGTTTGCCAAAAGGTATCTGGGCCGCGACCATCCATCCTGCGGACGGGGACGATGCGAGCCGGGCGCCGGTGCTGCAGAATCCGGACTTCGTTATTGCGCTGGTGGAGCGGACATTTCCCGATCCGGTGGACTATGCCGATGTCAGGGCGGTGGAGGGCGTTGGCGCCTATTCCAGCGACCTGCGCGAGGTCCGCTTCTTACGAAGCTATTTTTCGTCCGCCCGCAAGCGCATGGTCTGCCTTTACGAGGCGCCCGACGTCGAGGCGGTGCGCACGGTCAACCGCCACGCCGGATTGCCGTTTGAACGCGCGTGGGCTGCAGATCTCGTGACCCATTGATCGGGTTATCCGCTCTCTGCGGGGGACTTCCAGAACCGTCGGAGCATGGGTGTTTTTTGCCGAAAAGCCGCTCCGCTCGGTGATGTAGTTATCCTGTGGGCAATCTGACGCAAACCGTTCGTCAATTCGGGTACCTCGTCAGGCGGCATGTGCCGGTAGGTCGGCTGTCGCGCCAAGAACAGAGCATCGATATGACAAGTGACTGCTTGCATGTTGTATTCGGCGCCAGCGCCTATCTTGTCCAGGACATTGCAAAGCGAGTCAGCAATGAACGTGAGTAGAATGAAGCCCATCGTCGACCCAGCGTCGCGCATCTGACGGCAGTGATGGTTGGCCAATTGAGGCCAGTCCGGTCCAGCCTTCCCGGATCGCGCTTGGTTTATGATGCGGTTGAGACTCTCAAGCTCCTTGGCCAGCCAATCGTTAAAGTCAGGCTTGATTTCCTCAATTTCAGCACTGGCCTCTGCGATCGCCTTCTCGCGTGGAATACCGCCTTCGCGACGGGCCAGTTTCTGAAATTTGGTTTCAACCGGAAAGATTCGCGCCGAGCCGTCGGTTCCCCGCATCACTGTTTCTCCGCACGGGCTGCACCGAGTAAATGACTGGCACCATCCGGTGCGTGCTTCGATTTTTTGGTTACCGCCGTGGCGTTCTCCCCTTTGCGTCGGTCGACGCCACCTTTGTAACCTTCTGTTTTGAAGCGCCGATCAGGCCCAAAATATCTCGGCGCGTCGACAAACTGGCGCTGAGTAAGCGCAATCCAGGCAAGCCGGTCGTAAAGGCTTGCGGGTGATATCGGCTTGGCAATGACCATATTGGCGCCGGCATCGCGTGCCTGCTTGATTGTGGTCTCTCGCGTTTCGCTGCTCATCAGCAGGATCGGCATCATCCGGTTTTCATTGTCGATCTTGCGGCGAATTGCCTGCGTCAGCGCGAGGCCACCGTGCGGAGCAATACGCGCGTCACAGAGCATGATGTCTATTTTCTGCCCGTTCAGGGTTTGCAGAACCTCAGTTGAGTTTCGATTTTCTAGTATTTTGTCGGCACCAAATCCGCGCAACATGCGATGTACTATCATTGAAATATATGAACTTGGGTCGGCTTTTAGTATCACCATATCGCGCAGGTTGATGGTCGGGGATGTCATGAAAGATCCGCGT
>CAZUDR010000101.1:0-288 GCA_964618715.1 uncultured Undibacter sp.
ATTCAGGGATCGACAGGCAGCCTTCCTCGTAGGTTGCCGTATCGTCCGAGGTCCAGGTGACCTCCGGGTTGATGAAGACCTGCGGCGCCTTCGGCTCGTCGTTCCTGGCGAGATCCATGGTGACCACGCGCCAGGGCACGCCGATCTGGATGGCGGCAAGGCCGATACCGGGAGCGGCGTACATGGTCTGGACCATGTCCCGCACGAGCTCCTCGAGGGAGTCGGGAAACTCGGTCAAGGTTTCTGCCGGTGCATGGAGCACCGGCGTTCCCCATTTCACGATCGGTC
>CAZUDR010000101.1:298-9212 GCA_964618715.1 uncultured Undibacter sp.
GTACATGGTCTCGAACATGTCGTCGACCAGTGCGCGCACGTCCTTGCCGATGGTGGCGACCGGCTCGGACTTCAGCCGCAGTCGCGTGTCGGGGATAATGAGGATGTCGCGCTTCGCCATTGCCGCGATTTAAGGTCTGGGAACAGCGGGGTCAATCCGGCTTTCCCCTTGAGACATAGAGCGTAATCGGCCTGCCGTTCGCCGTTCGTTCGCCTCGCCGCCCGAATCGGGCTAGAAGCGCCGGATGCCAAACGCGTTTAGCCGGTTTGCCGAACAGCTTCACCTCGACCCGGACCTCGCGCTGGCGCTCGGGCTCGGCATTGCCGTTGTCACAGCGCTCTGCGTCTTGGTCATGCTGGTGCTGATGCTGCGTCCGCGCAAACCGGTCACCGACCCTGTCACCGAGCAGCGGCTGACCGAACTGCATGCGCGGCTCGACGCCATGGGCGGCTGGCTGCAGAATTCGCACGCGAACCTGCAGCAGACGGTCAATGCGCGGCTCGACACCGTCGCGCAGAACCTCGGCGAGTCGATGAAGACGACCACCAAGCACACCAGCGAGCATCTGCAGGCGCTGCACGCACGGCTGGCGGTGATCGACAGCGCACAGAAGAACATCACCGAGCTGGCGACCCAGGTGAGCTCCTTGCAGAACGTGCTGTCCAACAAGCAGTCGCGCGGCGCCTTCGGCCAGGGGCAGCTCGAGGCCATCGTTGCCGACGTGCTGCCGAAGGACGCCTACGAGTTCCAGTACACGCTGTCCAACCGCACCCGGCCGGACTGCGTCGTCTTCTTGCCGGATACCTGCCCGCTGGTGATCGACGCCAAGTTTCCGCTCGAGGCCATGACGGCCTGGCGCGAGGCGCAGTCCGACGAGGAGCGCAAGCAGGCGACCGCGCGCGTCCGGCAGGACATCGGCAGACACATTTCGGACATCGGCGAGAAGTATCTCCTTCCCGGCGAGACGCAGGACGTCGCGCTGATGTTCATTCCCTCTGAATCCCTGTATGCCGACCTGTACGAGGGCTTCGACGATCTGGTCCAGCGCGCCCGGCGCGCGCGCGTGATGATCGTGTCGCCGAACATGGCGTTCCTGGCGATCCAGCTGGTGCGTCAGATCCGCAAGGATGCCGAAATGCAGGAAGCCGCGCTGACCATCCGCACCGAAGTCGGCCTCATGGCCAAGGATGTGGGCCTGCTCGGCGAACGCACGCGAAAGCTGCAGCAGCACTTCGGCCAGGCGGGCAAGGACATCGACGACATTCTCATCTCGGCCGGCAAGATCGAGAAGCGCGCGGCCAGGATCGAGGCGCTGGAATTCGACAGCGATGACAGGCCGGCCGCCGAGGTGATCGAGGCGCCGATCCGCAGGCTCGAGGCGGGGGAGTGAGGCACATCCGATTCCACACCGTCATGGCCACGCTTGTCCCGGCCATCCACGACCTGCCGCAAGAAAGTCGTGGATGCCCGGCATGACGGCGGAAAGGCACCCTGCATGACCGCGCCCGACACCACCCAGGCCGCTGCCACAGGCCGTCCCGGCTTCCTCGAAGCCATCGCGGTCTATTTCAAGCCGCGCGTGCTGATCGTGCTGCTGCTCGGCTTCGCCTCGGGCCTGCCGCTGGCGCTGGCCGGCTCGACCCTCGCGGTCTGGCTGACCGAAAGCGGCGTCGACATCGCCACCATCGGCCTGTTCTCGCTCATCGGCCTGCCCTACACCTTCAAGTTCTTCTGGGCACCGCTGGTCGACGCACTCGACGTGCCGATCCTGTCGCGGCTGCTCGGCCGCCGCCGCGGCTGGCTGATCTTCACCCAGCTGCTGCTGGTCGCAGCCATCATCTTTCTCGGGCTGACCGATCCGACGCAGTCGCTGCCGCTCGTCGTGTTCGGCGCTGTGCTGGTGGCGACAAGTTCGGCCACGCAGGACATCGTCATCGACGCCTTCCGCGTCGAGAGCCTGGAACCCAGCGAGCAGGCGGCGGGCATGGCCGGCTACGTGGCTGCCTACCGTATCGGCATGCTGGCCTCCGGCGCCGGCGTCCTGTTCCTGGTCGCCTGGCTGGAAAGCATCGGCAGCGCGCGCAGCGACGTGTGGGCGTGGGGCTACGCAGCGGCCGCTGCCAGCATGATCATAGGCATGGTGGCCACCCTGCTGGCCACCGAGCCGGCCGCCCCGGGCGTGGCCGCCGCCCATGCGAAAGAAAATCCGCTCAAGCGTCTCACGGAAACCGCAGTCGGCGCCTTCGGCGAATTCCTGTCGCGCAACGGCGCCATAGTCATTCTTCTGTTTGTGGTGCTCTACAAGTTCTGCGACGCCTTCGCCGGCGCCCTGACCGCGGCTTTCGTCATCAATATCGGTTTCGACAAGGCGACCTATGCCACCGTGGTCAAGGGCGTCGGACTTGCCGCCGCGCTGATCGGCGGATTTGCCGGTGGCGCCGTGGCGCGCGCGCTGCCGATGGCGACCAGCCTGTGGATCGGCGGCCTGCTGCAGATGATGTCGAATTTCACGTTTTCGTGGCTGGCGCTGGTCGGCGTCAGCGTGCCGGCGCTCACCGTCACCATCATCGTGGAGAATTTCACCGGCGCCATTGGCACGGTGATCTTCGTCGCCTATCTCTCTGCGCTGTGCGGCGACCGCGCCCATACCGCCACGCAGTTCGCGCTGCTCACGGCGCTGGCCGCAGTGGGACGCACGACGCTTGCATCCGGCGGCGGGTTCATCGCGGAAGCGACCGGCTGGGCATGGTTTTTCGCCATCACGGCGCTGGCCGCAATTCCCAGCCTGTTCCTGCTCGCCTGGCTGCAGCACATCGGACATTTCAGGCAGCTGGTGCTGAAAAAGGCCTAGCCGCGCACCTGCAGATCAGGCCTGCCGAATGACGGTGGCAATAAGGCCGCCAGTTGCGCACGTGAGCCAACAGTCCCGAACGGATACCGCGTGCCGTCCGGCGAATGCGCGTACCGCAAGGCTTTCTCAGTCGCCGGAGGGCAGATAACCGAAACGCGCCATCTGCTCGCGATGATCCTGAACGATCCGCTCGATCTGCGAGGGCGTCAGTATGTCCTTCCACTGTCCGGCGCGACCTTCGCGGAAGAAGCGTTCGGCATGTTTCGGTTTTTCCTTGAACCCCTGTTCTTCTTCCTGACCTTTCAACCGGTCAAACGAGGTCCGCTCGATTGCCAGACGGACCTGTTCCGGTGTCGCGGGAAGCAGCAGATGTTCGGCGAGATTGCCAAACGTCTTTTCGGGGTCAGTCAGCATGTCCTCGTAGCGCATGACGTAGATGGCCCGGTGCGGTCTGTGCGTCCAGCTGTGAACGTGGTTGCTCCACGTGTCCCAGACTTCATGGACCCGGCGTTCGGTAATCGCCGTTTCCTGGTATGCACCCATCGCCTCGATCGCTTCGTCGATGGTCTTGTTCACGTGGTGCGACAGGGAGATTGCCACATCGAGCGGATTGCGAACGACGTATATCGCACCGGCGGTCACCGCGAAGTTGATCATGGGATAGCCACGATCAATGACCAGTGCATTGTGCGTCTTTACGAAGACAAGCCCCTCGTACTTGTCGGCGATGTCTTCCTGCTGAACCTCGGCGCGCAAGGCGGCAATTCTTTTCCGGTGTTCCTCAGTGGCGGCGGGTTCAAATCCGAGACGCGCCTTGTAGTGTTTTGTGAAATTCTCGCCGACCGTAAAGCGGTCGATCGAATTGACATCCAGGTTCGACGGCTCCCCTTCCATGATCCAGGCGAGGTTCGACAAGAATGCCCGCGTCCACGTGTTGCCCGACTTCGGATACGACGCGAGCCAGACCAGCCCGGAACGGGGTGGTGTGCTTGTCTGCGGGGCAGATTGTGCGGCCATGATTGGGGATAAAACTCCAATCAGAATACCAAGATACAGCAAACCCTGTGGCAGGATTGCAACATGTCTACAACAGAATGCGACTTCCCGCTGGGACACCCTGTCGCCATCCGGCCTTGGCCGGATAAGATACCCTACCGTTCCATGAATTTGCACAGTCCGTTTTTTGGGTGCCGCCATGCAGCGTAGCCGGACCATTTGGCTCAGTGGAGTATCGGTTGCTGCGATTCTTGTCGCCCAGCCGGTGACGGTTCTGGCCGGAGATCTCGCCGAGAAGGCGCGGGCGCAAGCGACGGTGGCACCGCCGGTCAGTCCCTGGACCGTGTGGGTCGAGGGCGGATTACAGGGTATCGCGGGCGACGATCCCTACGTTGCAGGCCTTACCCCTCCATTCGCACCGAAGAAGCAGACCTGGGGGTGGAATGCCGCGGCCGCCATCGACTACCGCTTCGCCGGTGTGTGGCATGCCAGCGCCGCGTTCCGCTATGGCGCGAACGGCAAGCGCACGTCGAACAGCATCCAGCAAGGCACCTCCACAACGACGTTCGTCTTCGTCGGCGGCAACGCCGCAGACCGCAGGGAATCGAACTGGGTCGCGGATTTCATGATCGGCCGCGACTTCGGTCTCGGTACCGGCGATGCCCAGCTCAAGGCCGGCGTCCGGGTTGCACAGATCAGAGGAGCAACAGACGGGGCCGGAACGCTGATTTCCGCTACTTCCGCCTATCTGCTCGTGCAGGATTATCGTCAGACCAACAGGTTCACCGGGGTGGGCCCCCGCATCGCCCTAGAAGGCAACCTGCCGCTCGGCGGTCCGTGGTCGCTGGACTATATGGGGGGCATCGCCGTCCTGTTCGGCAGGCATAGCCTTGATCAGACGGGCACCAGTCCGCAGCTGACGCCCGGCGGCGCATTGTTCGCCGACAATTGCCTGATAGGCTGCCCTCTTGTCGTGTCCAGCAGCAGCGACTCGCCGGTCTTCAACGCCGACGCGATGCTGGGCATATCCTACGCGTTCACGCCCTACGCCAGGATCTCGCTCAATTACCGCGTGGATTACTATTCCAACGCCGTGAGAACCGTGAACAGCGGTGGCGGGTTTGAGGATACGTATCGCCTCTATCACAGCCCCAACCTGCGGCTGACCTTCAATTTCTGACGACGACGCCACGCGTCGCCCGAAGGTCCTGTTCCCCGCAAACGGGAACAGGACCTCGCGCCCGGTTCAGCGGCCTGCCGCCGCCACCCTCGCGGGTGTCAACGAGATACGATCGAAGGCATAGGCTCCCGCACCGAGCAGGGCCTGAACCGCCGAGATGACGATCAGGAAAGCCGGATACTCCCAACCGCCGTTCGGGTATGAGAAGACAAACCCGTTCGGCAGGTGCACCTTCAGCGCACCGAGCAGGATCGGGATCAGCAGGACGGCCACAATGCGAACCTGCACACCGAGAAGCAGGAGCGTACCGCCAATGAGTTCGGCCGCCACAACTGCATAAGCCGTCCACCCCGGAAAGCCCTGCGAAGCGAAGAAGGACACCGTCACCGGCATTGAGAGGGCCAACACTTTCCACAGCCCGTGGGCGATGTACATCGTGCCGAGCGAAAGACGCAGCAGCAGCGCAGCCGTATCCGTATTGTTGTGAGTCATCATCATTTCTCCTGTCGGAATTCGTTATGACCTTGGGATTTCTCACGCATCGCTCTCAAGCGGCAGCCCGCCGTCCTTCCAGTCGGCCTTGCCGCCCCAATAGACGGCCACGTTCGAGTAGCCGAGCGCGGCGAGCCGCTGCGCCGCGATGTTGGAGTTCTTGCAGGTCGCGCTGGCGCAATAGACGACGATTTCGGCGTCCTTCTCGGGCAGAACCTTCGGCGCCAGCGTCTCGATCGCGTCGTGCGGAACATTAATGGCGCCAGGAAGATGGCCCTGCCGGAAGTAATTGGCAGGCAGAGCCTCGATCAACAGCGGTTTGCGCTCGCCCTCGAGCTTCTCACGCAGCGCCGCGCGGCTAACTGTCCTGGTCATGTGTCTCTCCACTGGTTCGCGCCGGATGGCGCATTGCCATTTGTGTAGAGACTGCATCATCGCAATGCGATACGCTTGTTTGCCAAACGCATTTGCAAGGATGCAATGATGTTCTCCTGGGATGACCTGCGTTTCGTGCTGGCCGTCGCCCGAAACGGCAACTTGCGGGAGGCGGCTACAGCCCTGGGGGTCAATCACTCCACGATATTCCGGCGCCTCAACGCGCTGGAGCGCTCCCTGAACACAAAGTTGTTCGAGCGGCTCGCCTCCGGTTACCGGCCGACCGAAAGCGGTGAACGGCTGCTTGCAGCGGCGGAACGCATGGAAACGGAAGCGCTGGCACTCGATCGGGAGGTTACGGGGCGCGATACACGACTGACGGGAAAACTGCGCGTTACGGCTTCCGAGACGCTTGCCTTCGGCGTCCTCGCGCAGGAAATAGCGCGATTCCGGGAGCGCAATCCCGGCATCGCAGTCGAGCTGCTTGTCGACAATCGATCGCTCGACCTGTCACGGCGCGAAGCCGACGTTGCGCTGCGGGCCATGCGTCCTGCCCAAGGTGACCTCTTCGGACGCAAGCTGACCGACATCCGCTGGTGCTTCTACGGATCGGCCGGTTATCTCGGTGTCCACAAGGCGCCCCGACGGTTGCAGGACATCGGCAAACATCAGGTGATCAGCTGGGGCGAGGCGATGCAGCCCACCAAGGCAGCGGCCTGGCTTGCCAGGCATGTCCCCACACGATCCGTCTGCTATCGCACGAACAGCCCCGTCAATCAGTTTCTCGCCGCGAAGGCGGGCATGGGGCTCGCTCTCTTGCCCTGCTATCTCGGCGACAGTGACCGGACGTTGACACGTGTGTTGTCACCGCTTCCTGATTTGCGAACCGAGCTTTGGCTGGTGACCCACCGCTCGCTCAAGGAGACAGCCAGAATTCGCTCGTTCATGGAATTGATCGGGGCCGGCCTGATAAAACAGCTGGCCGGCGGCGCACGCTAGCCACGCGTCAGGCGTGCAAGGCAACGTGATTGCGGGTCACAACGCGAGGAATCCCTTCGGGCCTACGAAGGCTTCGGTTTGCGCGTCAGTCGCCGTATTTCCGGCCTCCCCCAGGTCAGAACGACGAAGGCAAGCCCGAGCAGTGCGGCGACGGCCACGACATAGAACGGCAGGCGGATGTCGACGCTCATCATTCCGCCGCCGATCAGCGACATGACGCCGCCGGCCAGCGTGAACACGGCGACCGTCACGCCCATGACCCATCCCTGGTCTTCCTTGCCGACACTGCCGGAAAAGAGCCCGAGCAAGGTCGGATAGGAGACCCCGAACAGAAGGTAGAAGGCAGAGATCGGGACATAGCAAAGCACCGGGGTCGGCGAGGCGATGTAGGCGAGAGAGCTGATCACCATGACGGCCAGGCTCGCGCCGACGATCCATTGCTTGTCGAAGCGCTGCTGGGCCGGTCCCACCAGGAAACGGCCGGAAAAGGCCACCGCGATGCCAATCACCAGGAAGGCGACGCTGCCGCCGATGGTGCCGTAGCCGAAGGCGCTGGTCAGGTAATTGTCCACGAAGACGTAGAATGTGACATTCGCCACCATGAAGCAGGCGAAGGCCGGCATGAGCTTCAGGACCAGCGGGCGTTCGGTGACGCGCCACAGGCTCTCGAATATGTCGGACGGGCGAAAGGCAAAGGGCTCGCGTTCCGGCCGGATGTCCCTGAAGAACACGGCCACCAGGCCGATTGCGATGACGACCAGCACGAGCGCGCCGTAGAAAGGCATCGCGAGGCTGGCGGCACCGCCCAGTAATTCCTTGTCGGTCAGCACGCCGCCGATGATCGGGCCGCCAACAAGGCCGGCGCTCACGCCGATCATCAGATATCCCATGTTGCGGTCACGGTCGGCGTCGTCGACGCTGGCATCGACCATGGCGGCTTGCGCGACCGGCTGATTGCCGGCAGTGAAACCGGTGACCACCCGGCCGAGGATCATCAGCCACAGGCTGTTCAGATAGAGTGAGGCGATGGTCAGGGCGTAGCCGACGAGCGCGCCGCCCAGACAGACCAGCAGCGTGTTCTTGCGTCCGATCGAGTCCGACAGCCTGGCGATGTAAACCACGCCCAGGAACCAGGCCAGGAAGAAGCTGCCGATCACCAGCCCGTAATCGACGTGACGCACGGCAGCCGGCGCACTTTTCGGCAGGAATTCGCCGGTCGGTTCCATGATCAGGCTGTTGATGATCGGAAAGACCAGACCCTGGCCGATGAGATCGACGAACACCACGAACAGCAGCGTGATCTTGGCAATTCGTGACATCTGCGAAACTCCCGTCCGGCCCGCAGTATTCGCATCCGCGATGGCGGAATGACCACCTCGCCGGCACGACGGTCAGAACAGCGTGCGCTGCTTGATGGCTGCGGCCAGCGTGCCTTCGTCGAGATAGTCGAGTTCGCCGCCGACCGGCACGCCGTGGGCGAGCCGCGTCACCTTCACGTCGGCATCGTGCAGAAGCTCGGTGATGTAGTGCGCCGTGGTCTGGCCATCCACCGTGGCATTGAGTGCCAGGATGACCTCTTTCACCTGCGCTTCATGCGCGCGGGTGACCAGCTGGTCGATGGTCAGATCCTGCGGGCCGACCCCGTCGAGCGGCGACAGCGTGCCGCCGAGCACGTGGTAGCGGCCGTTGACCGCGTGTGCGCGTTCGAGCGCCCAGAGGTCGGCCACGTCGGCGATCACCACGATGATGGACGAATCCCGGCGCGCGTCGGCGCAGACCGTGCACGGGTTCTGGGTGTCGATGTTGCCGCAGACCTTGCAGACCTCGATCCGCTCCATCGCGGTCTCCAGCGCGGCGGTGAGCGGCGCCATCAGCGCCTCGCGCTTCTTGATGAGATGCAGCGCGGCGCGCCGCGCCGAGCGCGGGCCCAAACCGGGCAGCCGCGCCAGCAGCTGAATGAGGCGCTCGATTTCAGGTCCGGCGACGGCGGTGGGCATGATCTTGCTTGATGCGTTCCGAGG
>CAZUDR010000102.1:0-9210 GCA_964618715.1 uncultured Undibacter sp.
CACCAGCTCGGCGGACGGCGCGCGCTCCACCACACGCGATCTGCTCGGCCTGCACTTTTCCGGCGTCACCTTCGAGGACAAGTTCCTGATCGCCGACATCAGGATGAAGGCGGACTTCCCGACCGAGCGCCGCTTCTGGTTCGATCCCTCGTTCCATTCCGGCCAGTCGGCGCTGATGCACAAGCAGCCGGACAACGTGTGGCGCATCGACCTGCAGCTCGGGCCGGATGCCGACGTCGTCGCCGAACAGGATCCGGCCCGGGTGCGCGCGCGCATCGAGCGCATCCTCGGCGACATTCCGTTCGAGCTCGAATGGGTATCGATCTATCGTTTCAATTGCCGGCGGCTCGACCGCTTCGTGCACGGCCGCGTCGTGTTCATTGGCGACGCCGCGCATCAGGTCTCGCCATTCGGCGCGCGCGGCGCCAATTCCGGGATCCAGGACGCGGAGAACCTGGCCTGGAAGCTGGCCGCCGTGCTCAAGGGCGAGGCAAGGCCTGACCTGATCGAATCCTACGAGCGCGAGCGCATCCAGGCGGCTGACGAAAACATCGCCCATTCCACCCGCTCGACCGATTTCATCGCGCCGCACTCCTCTGCGGAGCACAAGCTGCGCAATGCCGTGCTCGACCTCGCCGGCAGGGCGGAGTTCGCCCGGCGTATGATCAATTCCGGCCGTTTGTCGGTGGCGACCGTCTACGACACGCCGCTGTCAACGCCCGACGAGGAGCCGTTCAAGGGCAGCGCGCGGCTCGGCGCGCCGGCGCCGGACGCGCCCATACGCACGCGCAACGGTGACAGCCATCTGCTCGATAACATTCCCGGCGCCTTCACGCTGCTCTACGTGAAGGATGGCGCGGCACCGCAGGTTCCCGAGGGTGTCGGCCTGTCGGTGATCGGCGAGGACGTGATCGACACCGGCGGCCTGTTCGGCCAGCGCTTCGACGCCACGCCGGGCGCCGCCTATCTCCTGCGCCCGGACCAGCACCTGTGCGCGCGCTGGCGCCGCTTCGATGCCGGCAAGGTGGCAGCGGCGCGTGATCGCGCGCTCGGGAGGTCGTAATGGCGAAACTGATGACGCAGTCGCGATTTGCCGAACCCGACGCCGCCTATGTCACGCTGGTGGAGGCACGGCGGGGTCTGAGCGACGAGGCCGCCGCCGATCTCGATGCCAGGCTCGTCCTGATCCTCGCCAACCATATCGGCGATGTCGACGTGCTCAGGGAAGCCATCGCGCTGGCGAAAAAGTCGGATTGATATAGTCCGGCCGCATCCACCGTTCGTCCCCGCGCAAGCGGGGACCCAGGGGCCAGGACCCTGACCCTGGCAGTAGAACTGGGTTCCCGCTTGCGCGGGAACGAACGGAGTATAGGTCAGCGCGTGCAGATAATAGCCACGAAGTCGGCGCAATCGCTGCCGTTGCAGTCGCCGCGGCCGCCCGCCGGAATCGCGCCGGTGATGTCATCCCGGTCGACCTTCCGGTAGGACGCGGCGCCGGCGAACTGCTTGGTCTTGCAGTAGGCGGTGGCGGCAGCCTTGCCGCACGCCGCACCCGTGGCAAGGCAGCGGTCGATGCCGTAGCCATCGGCGTCGTTGGCAATGATGAACATGCGCCGCTCTGCCTGCGCGGAGTCCACGAGGCAGACGCAAAGAATCGCGGCGAGACTGATCAGGGTTGTCCGCATGGCATCGCCTGTTGGTTCTGGAGGCGCCGTTGGCGGCACCATGGCGAGGATGCGGACAAACCGTTAAGGGGCGCTTAACCGTATGGTGCCCGGGTGCGGCGGGTGCGAGGCGGAACCGAATTGTCCGGGCCCCGCCGGGACTTGACGGGACTCGCCAAAATTGAGCATTGTGCGGCCATGTACGGCCTGTTTCACATCGACGGCATTTGCCGGGAGATTATTCGCTAGCGATCCACGCTGGCTGCGGCCGTCTTTTTCTCCTGTCGAGATCGCAAAGGACGCCCGGCCAGCGGGGCCGACGGGTGTTCTATGGAGCTCAAGCTCTACGATACGCTGACGCGGCAGAAGCGGGTGTTCAACCCGATCGATCCCGCGCGCGTGCGCATGTATGTCTGCGGGCCGACGGTCTACGACTTCGCCCATATCGGCAATGCGCGTCCGGTGATCGTGTTCGATGTGCTGTTCCGGCTGCTGCGGCACGTCTATGGCGAGAAGCACGTTACCTATGTGCGCAACGTCACCGACGTGGATGACAAGATCAATGCGCGTGCCGCCGAGCGCGGCGTGCCGATCGAGCAGGTCACCGAAGAGACCTACAGGAACTTCAGGGAGGACGTGGCGGCGCTTGGTTGTCTTGAGCCGACGGTGGAGCCGCGCGCCACCCGGCACATCGATGCGATGAAGGAGCTGATCGAGCGGCTGGTCAAGGCCGGCTGCGCCTATGTCGCCGAGGATCACGTGCTGTTCCACGTCGCCTCGATGAAGGACTACGGCAAGCTGTCCAACCGCTCGCTCGACGAGATGATCGCCGGCAGCCGGGTCGAGGTGGCGCCCTACAAGAAGGACCCGATGGACTTCGTGCTGTGGAAGCCGTCGAAGCCGGGCGAGCCGGCCTGGCCGTCACCCTCCGGCATCACCGCGCCGGGGCGTCCGGGCTGGCACATCGAGTGTTCGGCCATGGCCTGGAAGCATCTGGGCGAGACCTTCGACATCCACGGCGGCGGCATCGATCTGGTCTTTCCGCACCACGAGAACGAGATCGCGCAGTCGCGCTGTGCCTTTCACACGCCGGTGATGGCGAACATCTGGATGCATAACGGCTTCCTGCAGGTGGAAGGCGAGAAGATGGCCAAGTCGGCCGGGAACTTCGTTACCATCCACGAGCTACTGAAAGACTGGCCGGGCGAGGTGATCCGCCTCAATATGCTGCGCACGCATTACCGTCAGCCGATTGACTGGACCCTGCATGGCCTCGAGGAAAGCTGGAAGGTGCTTTCTTCCTGGACCACATTCTCCGAATTCACCACCGGGCAGGTTGAACGGTTCTCGCCTGATGTTCTCGCCGCGCTTGGCGATGACCTCAACACCCCGGGCATGATGACCGCCTTGCACGCCTTGCACAGCAAGGGTGACATCGAGGCGCTCGGGTCGTCGCTTCGTGCGCTTGGCATTCACCGGCGTCCCGAAAGCAAGCGGACTGTCGACAAGTCAGCAGTTGACGCGCTGGTGTCTGCGCGCCTGGCCGCCCGCAAGGCGAAGAACTTCAAGGAGTCTGACCGCATCCGCGACGAATTGGCCGCCTTGGGCGTCACCGTGAAGGACGGCAAGGACCCCGGGACCGGCGAGCCCACCACCACCTGGGAGGTCGCACGATGATGGCGCTGGCGCATCCCAGGCTGGCCATGCGGCCGTTCCTGGCGGCGGACACGCCGGTGCTCGCCGAGATCTTTCGCGAGTCGATTGCGGAACTGACCGCCGAGGACTACAGCGAGGCGCAGCAGGAAGCCTGGGCGGCGCGCGCCGAGGACGAGGCAGGCTTCGGCAAGAAGCTCGCCGGTCAGCTGACGCTGATCGCCACGCTGGAAGGCTCGCCCGTCGGTTTCACCTCGCTCGCCGGGCAGGACACGATCGACATGCTCTACGTGCATCCGGCGGCGGCCGGGCAGGGCGTCGCCACGATGCTGGTGGACGCGCTGGAAAAGCTTGCCGGCGCGCGCGGCGCCGCCCGGCTCAAGGTCGATGCCAGCGACAGCGCCCTCGACTTCTTCCGGAAGCGAGGCTACGTCGCGCAGCAACGCAACAGCGTCACCGTCGGCGACGAGTGGCTCGCCAACACCACCATGCAGAAACAGCTCGCCAAGGGGAGCGTCCAATGAAAAGGCCCGACACCCCGTTTCCGCGTCACTGGCTCTATTACGTCGTGCTCAAATACGGCCTGCTGATTGTGGCCGTTGTTGTTGCGCTCTACGTCTTCTACCGGATGGTCTGAAGCGCCATTGAGGGCATCGTCATGAAACGCCATCACATCATTGTTGGAGCAATCGCGATCCTGACCGCTGTCGCGCTGGTCCTCAATTACTTCCTCTGGTGAAGGGTGCCATGGCCCGGGAACGCCTCTATCTGTTCGACACCACGCTGCGTGACGGCGCCCAGACCAACGGCGTCGACTTCACGCTGGCAGACAAGCTGGCGATTGCCCACATGCTGGACGATCTCGGCATCGACTACGTCGAGGGCGGCTATCCCGGCGCCAATCCGACCGACACCGAACTGTTTGCCGAAGATCGCGACCTCCGGACCACCTTCACTGCCTTCGGCATGACGCGGCGGCCGGGCCGTTCCGCGTCCAACGATCCCGGCCTCGCCATGCTGCTCGATGCCCGTGCCGATGCCATCTGCTTCGTCGCCAAGTCGTGGGACTACCACGTGCGTGTCGCGCTGGAGACCACCGACGAGGAGAACATCGCCTCGATCCGCGACAGTGTGCGCGCAGCGAAGGCGAGGGGCAAAGAGGTGCTGCTCGACTGCGAGCATTTCTTCGACGGCTACAAGGCCAATCCGCAATTTGCGCTCGCCTGTGCCAGGGCGGCCTATGATGAAGGCGCACGCTGGGTCGTGTTGTGCGACACCAACGGCGGCACGCTGCCACACGAGGTGGAAGAAATCGTCGCCGAGGTCTGCAAGGTGGTGCCGGGCGACCACGTCGGCATCCATGCCCACAACGACACCGAGCAGGCGGTGGCCAACTCCTTTGCCGCCGTACGTGCCGGCGCGCGCCAGATCCAGGGTACGCTCAACGGACTGGGCGAGCGGTGCGGCAACGCCAATCTGGTCTCCATCATTCCCACACTGAAACTGAAGAAGGAATACGCCGACGCCTTCGACATCGGCGTGTCGGACGCGGGATTGCACAGGCTGGCGCAGGTTTCGCACGCGCTGGACGAGCGGCTCAACCGCGCGCCCGACCGCCACGCGCCGTACGTAGGCGAGAGCGCCTTCGCCACAAAGGCCGGTATCCACGCGTCCGCGATCATGAAGGATCCGGCAACCTACGAACACGTGACACCGGAATCGGTCGGCAACCGGCGCCGGGTCCTGGTGTCGGAGCAGGCGGGTGCTTCCAATGTGATGGCCGAGCTCGAACGCATCGGCATCAGCGCCGACAGGGGTGACCCGCGGGTTGCGCGGCTGCTCGAGCAGGTCAAGGAGCGGCAGACCATCGGCTACGCCTACGAGGCGGCGGACGCCTCGTTCGAACTGCTGGCGCGGCGCGCACTCGGGACGGTGCCGAACTATTTCGACGTCACCCAGTTCGACGTCAATGTCGAGCAGCGCAACAATGCGGTCGGGGAAAGGGTCACCGTCACCATGGCCGTGGTCAAGGTCAAGGTCGGCGAGGAGAACATGATCTCGGCGGCGGAAGGCAATGGCCCGGTCAACGCGCTCGACCGCGCCCTGCGCAAGGATCTCGGCCGGTACCAGAAATACATCGAGGGCCTGAAGCTCA
The DNA here is from genome assembly GCA_964618715.1 of uncultured Undibacter sp. Classification (GTDB taxonomy): domain Bacteria; phylum Pseudomonadota; class Alphaproteobacteria; order Rhizobiales; family Xanthobacteraceae; genus Pseudolabrys. Next base: position 5,473 of record CAZUDR010000102.1, read on the forward strand.
CCGATTATCGCGTGCGCATCCTCAATGCCGGCACCGAGGCGGTCACCCGCGTTCTGATCGAGAGCGAGGACGAGGGCGGCGAGCACTGGACCACGGTCGGGGTATCGCCCAATATCATCGATGCCTCATTTCAGGCGCTAATGGATTCCATCGTCTACAAGCTTGTGAAGTCGGGGGCGCCTGTATAGGCAGCGACGATGTCCATGCTGAACAGAAGGTCGCTGGTTGCCGCGCTTGCCGGGATGGCAACGCTGCTGCCGGGCCGCGCACGCGCCGAGGCGGACCAGGTCCATCGCGCCTTCGTCGCGGAGGCCTTCGCCATGAAGCGTCGCGCGATCGGGAGCGGCGATCAGCCGTTCGGCGCCGTCGTCGTGCGTGAGGGCAAGATCGTCGGCTACGGCCCCAGCCGGGTTGTGCTGAACAACGACATGACCGCGCATGCCGAACGCGAGGCGATGCGCGACGCCCAGGCGCGCCTTGGCCGCCAGGACTTGTCCGACTGCGTGATGTATTCCACGTCCCCGCCGTGTTCCGATTGCCGGCGTGCGGCGGCGCAAGCGGGTCTCTCCCGCATGTACGCCGGCGCAGATGCGACCGATCTCGGCCGGCCGCGCACGACGCGATGATTGACCACGTCTCCGTCGCGGTGAGCAATCTGGAGCGCGCCGCGCGTTTCTACGAGCCGCTGCTCGCGACGCTGGGAATGACGAAATTGCGCGAATGGCCTGACTCCGCCGTCGGCTACGGCAAGAAATACCCCGAGTTCTGGATCAACAAGCGCACCGGCATGGATCTGGTGGCGGAGGACAGCGGCGTACACATCGCGCTGCGCGCGCCTTCGACGGAGGCGGTCGACGCGTTCCATGCCGCGGCGCTGGCTGGCGGCGGCTCCAGCGATGGTGCACCGGGCATGCGGCCGCATTACAATAACCGGTACTACGCCGCCTTTGTCCGTGATCCCGACGGGAACAGGATCGAGGCGGTCACCTTCACCGGGCCGGCCTGAACCGGCCGCCGGCCGATCTTGCCTGCGGATCGGATCGGCGCGAATGTTCGCCTTCCACAGACCGTCCGGCACTATCTCGACCTCCAGACATCGACCATGCAGACCGGGACTTCAGGACAGGCGCAGCAGGACTGCGCCGTTGTCATCGTCGGGGGCGGCCCGTGCGGCCTGATGCTCGCGATCGAGCTGGGCCGCCGAAACATTCCCACCGTGGTGCTGGACGAGAAGGTCCAGCCGTCGCGCTTTCCCTCCGCCAACGCCACCCAGGCTCGCACCATGGAGCACTACCGCCGGCTCGGCTTTGCCGAGAAGGTGCGCGCCAGAGGCCTGCCGCCCGACTATCCGACCGACATCGCCTATTTCACCCGTTTCACAACGTACGAGCTGGCACGCTTCAGTTTGCCGTCGGCGCGGGAAGCGCGCGAGATGGTCAGGACGCTGACCGGTTCCTGGAGCGCCGCCGAGCTGCCTCACCGCGTCTCGCAGATTTTTGTCGAGGATGTGCTGCGCGAGGAGGCCGCGGCATTGCCGTCGGTCGCGCTGCGGACCGGCTGGCGGATGACCGCCATGCGCGACGAGGGCGCCCACGTCGCGGTCGAGGCCGAGCGCAGCGACGGGGACGGGCATACGACGTTGCGCGCTGCCTACGCCGTCGGCGCCGATGGCGGCGGCAGCCGCACGCGCAAGATGCTCGGCTACAACTACGTCGGCGAGAGCGGCGCTGTGCGCGACTTTGTCGGCGGGCGCATGTTTGCCATTCACATTCGCAGTGCGCCGCTCTACGACACCATTCCCTTCCCGCGCGCCTGGATGTACTGGGCGGTCAATCGCGAACGTCGCGCGTTCCTGCCGAGCGTCAACGGGCGCGACGAGTTTACCTTTCATACCCAGTTGCGCGCCGACGAGCAGGCCGACCGGATCTCCGACGCGCAGGCCAAGTCGATGTTTCACGTCTCACTTGGCGCCGAACTGGACGTCGACATCATCGGCCGGTCGACCTGGAATGCCGGCTATACGCTGGTGACGGAAAAATACCGGCGCGGCCGCATCTTTCTCGGCGGCGACGCCGCCCATCTGTTCACCCCGACCGGGGGCCTCGGCTACAACACCGCGGTCGAGGATGCCGTCAATCTCGGCTGGAAGCTGGCGGCGGTTCTGACCGGGTGGGGCGGGCCGGCTCTGCTCGACAGCTACGAAGCCGAACGGCAGGCACTGGCGCGGCGCAACACCACCTACGCGCGCGGTTTCGCGGATTCGGTGGGACTCTACGTTCCGCCGCCGGAACTGGAGGACGACACGCCGGAAGGCGAGGCCGCGCGAAAAAAGGCCAGCGAACATTTCAACTATCATGCCCGCTTCGAGTTCAACATTCCCGGCATCACCTTTGGCGGCCGCTATGACGGCTCGCCGATCATCGTCGGTGACGGCACCGTGCCGCCGCCGGACAAGCCCAACGAATACGTCCCCACGGCGTGCCCGGGCGGCCGCGCGCCGCATCTGTGGCTGGGCGACGGGCGCTCGATCTACGACACCTTCGGCTTCGAGTTCACGCTGCTGCGGCTTGGAGGAAAAGCGCCTGATGCGGGTCCGTTCGAGACGGCGGCGCGGGCGCAGGCCGTGCCGATGACCGTCGTCGATGTCGCCGCTGAGGAGGCGCGCGATCTCTACCAGGCCGATCTTGCCCTGATCCGGCCTGACCAGATCGTGGCCTGGCGCGGGAACGCGACGGCAGATGCCGCGCACGTGCTGCGCCAGGCGTCAGGACATTGAGACCGGTCGGCGCCGCTCCGGGAGCCTTTCGCGGCGCCTCAGGGCACTGCGCGCAGCTTCAGCGCGGAGACACCGAGTGCGATTTTGACCGAAGCCGTTGATCCCTGCAGCGAGAGCGGCTGCAGCGCGAAGGTGCGGCCTGAACCGCCCAGCAGGATGTTTGCCCCGGCACCGAGGCCTAGGCCAATATCGCCCGAGACACCGACATATTCGCCGGCGAGTGCACCCTCCGGGACGCCCTTGGTCGGTGCAAACACCGCCCATCCCAGAACGCTGCCTCCGCTGACGCCGATGTCCAGGCCGATGATGTTGAGAGCACCGTCGTAGGCCTGCGGTGTCCCCGGGGAGGGAGCGGTTGCCGACGGCGTGAACTGGCAATCCATCGGCTGGTGACCGTAGATGATAAAGCCGGCATTCGGCCTGACCTTGCAGTTGAGCGCGCCGACCTGGGTCCAGCCCTGCTGCGCCTGCGTCGCGGCGGGCGCGGAAAGCACCGCAGCCAGGACGAACGTCGCAAGCCACGAGAGACGGCACTGCATATTTGTTTCTCCTTGTGTACGGATCAAAGACGGCGTGCTCTTAGGCACATTTGCCCGGCGCGGCAAGTTGCCTCAGGCAGGTCAAACGGGCGAACTACAACCGGCGATCGGGTTGAGCATCGGTCACAGCCGACCCGGATCGGCTGCGGTCATCCGCTTGGCTTCCTCGGGCACCGCTTCCGCCGCACGCTGCAGCATGGGCAGAATGTCAGCGACTCTGTCGGCAACCAGAAGGTCGAAGCTCATTTCGGCGCGGATGAACTCCAGCGCCTTCATGTGATCGATGAGCGCGCAGAGCGGCTGCCAGAAGCCGGCGATATTGGCGAGCAGCACCGGCTTGCGGTGACGGCCGAGCTGCGCCCAGGTGAGCTGCTCGACCAGTTCTTCGAGGGTGCCGATGCCGCCGGGCAGGGCCACAAAGGC
>CAZUDR010000103.1:0-9160 GCA_964618715.1 uncultured Undibacter sp.
ACGATCCCGATGACCGGCTTGCCCTTCCAGTCGTCGGCGTCGAAGCCGCCCTGGCGCAGGCGTGAGCGGTGGCCGAAGGCGCGAAGATCGCTGGCGCCGAGCCAGCGGTGGCTCCGCAGCTCCTCGGGACGTTTGCGCGGGGACATTTTCAGGAAACTTGCCGGTCGGCCAACCCGTCCGGTGAGGTGCAAAGGAGCTCGGTTTCGTCGGGTACGATCGGATCGCGTGTGATACGTCCGTCGCGGCCGGGCCCGTAGAGAACGAGCAGGACGCACGCCGTGCTGATCGCAAGCACCGTCAGGATAAATGCATTGAAGTGGATGACGTGCAGACGCTCTTCTCCGGCAGCCCAGAGGCCGCCGGAGATGACGACAAGCACCAGCCAATGCAGCGGATAGCCGATAAAGATCCTGCTCACGCGGTCTGCCTTTCCGTCTGCCCTGCAAGAACCTTGATGATCCGCGGCGCCAATATCATGGCCGCCAGCGCGATACCAGCGGCCTCGGCGACATAGCCCGGGAGCCCGGCAATCTGGTCAAGCGGCGGCAACAGGATCAGGATCGCCGCCACCACGACCGCAAACCTTTGCAGGGGATTGATCGCCCCCCGGTACCATCCCTCCAGGCCGATCGAAAGAAGCCACAACCCGGTCAGCGCCAGCGCCGTCGTCACCGCCGTCAGCCACAGAGGACCGACAAACAGCAATGACGGATCGTAAACAAAGACAAGCGGAACGATGTATTTCGCGACCCCGATCCGCGTCGACTCGACGGCCGTCGCCATCGGCTTGGTCTTTGCAATCGCGGCGGCGGCAAACGAGGCAAGTGCGACGGGGGGCGTTATCGTCGACACGACTCCGAAATAGAAAGCGAACATGTGGGCGGCGATCGGCTCGACGCCGCTCTTGATGAGCGCGGGCACGATCAGCGCGGCAACGGTGATGTAGACCGCCGTCGTCGTGATGCCCATGCCGAGGATGATCGCCGATACGCCGGTCAGCGCCAGCAGGATCAGCAGATTGCCGCCGGACAGTTCGATCACCGACTGGGTGAATTTCAAACCAAGGCCGGAAACGAACACCGACCCGATGATGATGCCGGCGCAGGCGCAGGCAATGGTGACCGGAACAGTGGCACGGATGCCTGACTCCAGGGCCGCCATCAGATCGACCGGGCTCATCCGCGTGTCTTTGTTGATGAAACTGAGCAGGAAGAGCGTGCCGATGCCCCAGATCGCCGACTTCATCGGCGTATAGCCGATCATCAGGAAATAAACGAGCACGACCAGCGCGATGAGCAGGTGCCACCCGCCGGCCAGCACTTCGCCCACGCGAGGCAGCTGCTCCTTCGGGATGCTGCCGATGTCGTGCTTGTCGGCTTCGAAATGCACCATGAAATAGACGGTGGCGAAGTAGAGCAACGCCGGGATCGCCGCCGCAACAATGATGGTGGTGTATGACGTTTCCAGGAACTCGGCCATGATGAAGGCGGCGGCGCCCATGATCGGCGGCGTAATCTGTCCGCCCGAGGACGCGCAGGCCTCCACTGCCGCCGCGAAGCGGGGCCGGTAACCCAGGTTCTTCATCAGCGGGATGGTGAACGATCCGGTGGTGACGACGTTGGCGACCGCCGATCCCGATACGGTGCCCATGAAGCCGCTGGCCACCGCGGCTGCCTTTGCGGGCCCGCCCAGCCGGTGGCCGGTCAGGGCAACCGCCAGATCGATGAAGAAACGGCCGGCGCCGGACCGGATCAGCACGGCGCCGAAGATGATGAAGAGCACGATGTAGGTCGCGCAGACATAGAGCGGTATGCCGAATATGCCGTCACTGGCCACGAAGATCGTGTCGACGAACTTTCCGGGACGCACCGGCGGCCCGTAAAAGAAACCGAAGAAGTGGTGGGCGTTGAGCGCGTGGAAGACGAAGAAGCCGGTCACCAGCACCATGGCCCAGCCGACCGCCCGGCGGGTCGCTTCAAAGACGAGCGCAATCAGGATGGTTCCGACGAGCAGATCCGTGGGATCCTTGTCGCCCAGGCGCAACTGGAAGGCCTCGATGTCCCACAGCGTGTAGACCTCAACAAACAGGACAAGCGCGACGAGTCCGAGATCGATGCCGAAGCCGAGGATGCGCAGCGTATTTCGCGGGTCGCCGGCAATGACAACCGGATCCCGGATCGACTTGCGAAACAGCGGGAACATGAAGATCGCCAGCGTCAGCATGACGGTCAGGTGCACGGAGCGGAACGAACGTCCCTCCGGTGTTCCAAATGCAGCAACGTAAAGATGAAAAATGGCGAGCGCGATCGAGATGATCGCCGCCACCAGCAGTACCGCCTTGACGACGCCCTGGACCCGCCCCAGCAGCAGCCGCTCCAGGAAGCCGAGTTCGTGCTGCTCCTGATAGGAGATTTTTGGCGCGTCAATGCTCATGGGCGCGTTTCCGAATCGCCGCAATGCGACCGGCCGAAGGTTACGCCGTGCGGCAGGCAAAATTGGAGGGGATGCCGGCTTTCGCCGGCATCCCCGACCGTCAATTCACCACCTGCCGGCGATCAACTCTTGACGCCAAGTTCGTCGTAGCACTTCTTGGCGCCGGGATGGACCGGGATTGCGGCACCATCCAGAGCATGCTCGACCGTGACCTTGTTCCAGATCTTTTTCACCTGCGCGAAGGTGTCGTGGTTGGCCCAGAACACCTTGCACATCTTGTAGACAAGGTCGTCCGGCAGGTCCTTGCTCACCACCATGTTGGTGACGATGCCCAGCGTTTTGATGTCATTTTCCACGCTCTCATAGACGCCCTTGGGCATCACGCCGGGAATATAGCCGGGATTGTCCTTCAGGATCTGCTGCAGCTTCTCGTCCGGCAGCCCGATGAAACGGATGCCGGGGCTGTGTTGCAGCTCGAGGAACGAGGCCTGCGGCATCGACGTGGCGGCCATGAACACATCGATATGCTTGTCCTTCATCAGCGCCACGGACTCGGTGTAGTCCACGTGGTGGACGGTGCCGCCGTTCTTCTTGATGTCCTCGAAGGACAGGCCGTAGGCCTTGAGGACTGACTCCGCGAAGGCCGTTCCCGTCCATTTCGCCTTGCCTGGACTGATGTTGGCGGCCTTCATGTCCGCGAATGACTTGATCGGTGAATCCTTGCGCACTGCGACCTGGAACATCGCCGGATAGAGCGTCGCGAAATGCCGGACGTTCGGATTCGCGCTCTTGAATTTGCCCTTGCCCGTGTAGCCGTTGTAGGCGGTGTGGGCATACGACCAGCCGATCTCGGCGTCGCCGCCGTTGACGGCCAGAATATTGGAGATGCCGCCACCCGACGTATTTGAGGTGGTGATGCCGTCGACCTTTTCGCCCAGGACCTGCATGATCTTGGCACCGAGCGGATACCACGATCCGCCCGACGGTCCCGACACCATACGAACAAACGTCTGGGCCTGCGCGGCCGGCGCGACGAGCACGGCGGCGACGGTAGCGATGGCAAGTTTATGAACCAGTTTCATGCGTTTTCTCCCACTCTCGATATTTTTTTGTCTGATTAGTGCCGCCAGTTTGGTCCCATTCACCCCTGTAATCAACCCGGCAGCCGCAGTGTTGGCGGAAACCGGTGGCCATTTCGCAATGCAACCAGACGTACAAACCGTCATTTGCTGATCGGGGTGATCGGAAAAAACCGCTGCGCGCGGCGCCCCAGGTCCCCGCGCCGACAGGCCGCTGAACGGTGGCCCGGCGGCAGCAGAGCACCGGTTACCGGAGGCAATCCGCGAACCTATTCCGCCGCAACCTCGGACTTGGTAACGGCGCGTTTGGCGATCACCTGCGTCACAATCACAACGGCGACGAGAACCGCCCCCATCATGTCAGTCGCCAGACCGGGCTTGATCAGCAGCATACCCGCGACCACCATGAGCGCGCGCTGCCAGTAGCCGGCCACAGTGAGGAAGTATCCGTGCAGGCCGCCGGCAAAAAGCACCACGCCGATGCTCGCGGTCACGCAGCTCGACAGGATGGTGCCCCAGTCGCCGATCATCAGCAGCGCCGGCTCGTACACAAACATGAACGGTACGATAAAGCCGGCAAAGCAGCATGACACCACGTCAGGGCGCATCGCGCCGCAGTGGCGACATTTTTTGTGACGGCGAACGTCCGGAGCACCGTTCGCCACCCCGACAGCAAGACAGGGCTGCACAAGCATCGCCTTCAATTGATGCATGTCTGCGGCGACACCGCGGAATTTTTTATGGCGCGGCACTCCTGCGACACGCAGCTTTTGAAATTACCATCACCTGAATTCATTTTGTCGCAGGCCAACGCATGCGCATTGTACGGCAGTAACGCGCGTGTCACGTACAAATTGAGAAAAATTGTAATTATTAATCATGTTGTCGGGCATACGACGCAATGCGAGTATCGGTTCGCAGCGGGCCTTTACCGCTCGTGCGCGAATGCGAACCGTCATGCGCGAAGAGCACAAGGCGCTCCCGGTGCGCATCAGGAAAGAGGGAAGCGTCTGTACGGCGTCAGGACCCGCGAGGAGCTTTGGCACGGTTGATGGAGCAAGTTATGCGTCGTGTGTTGTTTGCGTCGACGCTAGTTGCAGTCGTCGGGTTTTCAGCGGTCGCACTGGATCACGCGCGCGCAAACGATCTTGCGTGTGTTCGCACGTCGAAAGGCAACGTCGTATGCGGACCGGTCCTCCGCGCCGGCGACAGGACATCGTCGAAACGGTTGAGCAGGCGGCAGCGTGCACTTCAGGCAAGGATCGACGGTGAGGGCTCTCGGCGAACGCCCCATCACAGCCTTGGCCGACGATACGGCGATGATGTCGTTCCGGGTCTTGCCGGCCTCCTGGATGATTTTGACCCGGGCGACCGCACGCGGCATGTCGACATTCCGATGCCAAGACAGCATCCGCTTCGCACGGCCCATTCCGGGCCAATGCCAAGACAACATCCCCTTCGCGCAGCGCGCCCCGAGGCCGTTCCCCGTATCCATCCCCGCCACGTCATTTACCGGCAATCGTCGCGCGAGTTCTCCGGCGGCGGAAGCGTGCCGCCTGCAACAAGATTTGCTGCGCCCGATCCAGTCACGAGCGGAAATTCACCCAGGGCCGAGGTTCGGGACCAGCCCCGGCAGGAAATCGATCACGGCGTTGCCGCCACGCTTGCCCAGAAGGCTCAATCGTACAGAACAACCTATCCTGATCTCCGCCCATATGAGGAGGATACGCGCCAACCCGATGAATCTCGCACCCCCCGCCGCGACGATCGCGGCAAGCGCCCCGAACGGGAGTGAGCCTGGCCAGGCGCCGGGGATTTGGGCACCGCCGCGAATGTCCAGGGACCGTACATTGTCGGGATATTCAGACCAGGCAGTCGCACAATGGCCGGAATTAGCCGCCGACGAATGACAAATGCCGGGTATCGCGCGGCGAGACCGGTTCATGAGCCGCGCCCGGTGCTCGCCCTGGGCGAACCAGGCCGGAGATGTCGCGCGATTACAGCGATTGCCGCCGTTGTCATTCTTCTTGCGGCCGACCATGGCTGGTCGAGAACCAGGTTGCATTCGTCTCCCCATGAACCGCAACCACAGTTCATCGGGTATCGGTCCGTGGATGGCTCCGGAAATAACCTCGAATACCCGAAGTACAATGCTACCAACAGTGACTTCGGACGCATCGGCCCTCCGCGCTTCGCGGACGATATATCGATTCCGGTCAACGGCCCCAATCCGCGCCTGGCCAGCAATCTCATAGTCGGGGAAGGCAGTGCCGATGTGGTGAACCTCGAAGGTCTGTCCGGAATGATGTTTGCGTGGGGCCAGTTCATTTCCCACGACCTTGCACTCGGCACTCCCGATGGCCTCACACATATTGATATTGCCGTGCCGAACGGCGATCCGGACTTTGACGATGGAACCGTCATCCCGATGACGCGCGTGATCATGAATCCGGCCACCGGCACCGATCCTGCGAACCCCGCCATTGCATTGAATGCGGTCACCGGCTGGATTGACGCATCAATGATCTATGGCTCAGACGACATGACCGCGGCCAAGCTGCGTCAGCTCGACGGTTACATGCGAGAGTCCGCGAACGGCAATCTTCCGGTTGTCAGCACAAAGTACGTGGCCGGTGACGTGCGGGTTCAGGAAACCCCTCCCCTTACCGCCCTGCACACGCTGTTCATGCGTGAGCACAACTACCAGATTAGCCGGTTGCGCAAGGAATATCCGGACTGGAGCGGCGATCATCTTTACCAGCATGCGCGCGCGATCGTGACGGCAGAGATCCAGAACATCACCTACTCCGAATTCCTGCCACACCTGCTGGGGCCCGGCGTCATCCCGCCCTACGCAGGATATAACCCGACCGTCGATCCGCGTATCACCGTTGAATTCACCGGCGCCGCCTTTCGCTTCGGGCACTCGATCGTGACGGACGAGACCGCCAAGCTTGCCGAGAACGGCACCATTCTCGGGACAAAGAAGAAAATCTCCGAATCCTTTTTCCAGGCGCCCGATGTCTTTGCCGCCGACTCCGGCGCAGATGGTGTCTTGCGGCATCTGGCGGCCGATCCTGCACGCGCGCTTGACGCTCGCGTCGTCGACAGTCTGCGCAACAGTCTGAACGACCCGCCGGCAACCAAGGATCTCGCCGCAACGAATATCCAGCGCCAGCGTGATCTGGGCATCGGCACCCTCAACCAGACACGGGTCGCGCTCGGGTTCGAGCCGTATACGGAATTCGACCAGGTTACGAGCGATGCCGGAACGCTTGAAGCGTTGCGACGCGTGTTCGCCAGCGTCGACGATATCGATCTGTGGACCGGGGGCCTGTCGGAAAATCACGTTCCGGGCGCAATGATCGGCGAGACATTTCAGGCCGTGATTGCCAGACAATTTACCGCGCTGCGCGACGGAGACCGGCTCTGGTTCGAAAACCAGGGCTTTGATCCGGCGACTCTTGCCGAGATCAAAAGCACGACCTTTGCCGATATCATCATGCGCAACACCAGGACCCGGCACATCCAGGACGACGTCTTCACGTTCTACCAGCGCATCAGCGGGCTCTATGGCGGTATCGCGCCCCGCTACTCCGACATACCGATGCTGATCATCGGTGGCGACGGCGACGACACCCTGGTCGGCGGACCGCGGAACGATTACCTCGCCGCCGGCACCGGAAGACAGGTCATGACCGGCGGGGACGGCGCCGACAAGTTCGTGTTCAGCACGCGCGGTACGGATGCCGTCATCACCGATTTCCGGGTCGGTCCGGATGTGCTGGTCTTCCAGGACGGGGAGAAATTCGATCCCCGCGACGCGCACGTCAGCGAAGACCAGGGCAACGCGGTCATCACATTCGGGCCCAACCGCATCACGCTGATCGGCGTGTCAGCCCACGACCTCAACGCGTACAGGTTTCTCGCCGAGCGATAGTCGCCACGGGACGCCGACGTCACCGGCCCGGGCCATGACCTTTACGGGAATCTTCCGCATGCTTTCCCGTAGAAGTTGAAATTTCGGTTCCTTTTTACCATTTTACTGTTTGATTTATATCGAGATTTTGCCGAAAATTATTTTGATGATGTTTGCGGGCATCGCGACGTCCGAGGGCGAAATCCCAAGGAGGGCGAGCGTCATGACCACGGCAGCACGGAGACACCAATCGCGTATTGGGCGGGTTCTCCTGCGCGCAACCGACGCACATCGGGAGCACCAGGGTCAGCGAGTTGACGCGGGCAGGGCCGCACATTTCGTCGCTACCGATCAGCAACATCGGAGTTCTGGCCGGACTTGCCGTTGCGCGTCATCCGACGTCCGCGGCGCTGATCGTATCGGCCGGAGTCGTCATCGTCCCCGATCCTCAGGGATCAGGTCCAGCGGTCTTTCACGTGAGGCCGCTGGTCCGGGGCATGACACTCATCATCCTGGCACCCCGCGTCCTCGTCGTCGGGTCGCCGGCGCCCGTCCACCCCTGTTTTGCAAGAGAGGGTAACATGTCAAGAGTACGCGTCAGTATGCTCGCCGTGCTTGCGGCGATCGCTTTCGGGCTTTGCGGAGTCCCGAACGCTTCGGCAACACCTGTCAACGGCATCGCAATCCACAAGGTCGTTCCGGCGGCAGACGTACAGAAGACCTGGTACTATCGACGCCGCTACTATCGTCCCTACTATCGTCCCTACTACCGTCGCTATTACGGCTATCGTCCGTATTATCGTCCTTACCGGCGCTACTACGGCTATTACCGTCCCTACCGTTACTACCGGCCGTATTATCGCCGGTACTACTGGTAGTTCCGGATTCCGGACAGCATCACTTCGCAGCCCCGCCCCGGCGGGGCTTTTTTTTGGCTGATCGCTGCAATCGTGTCTTCGCCTGCTGGCGACATTCAATGACGCCTGCGCACTCGCAATGACGGCTGCGCACTCGCAATGACGGCTGCGCACTCGCAATGACGGCTGCGCACTCGCGCGTGTTTGTTGTCGTCCGTTTTTTCCATCCGGATCCCGCACCCGCGCCGGCGCGCCGGTGAATGCGGCAACAGCAAGGCAGCGCCCGAACCGGCACCGCCGGATTTCCTGCCGGCCTTTGAACCGGCCGCCGCCGGGCGTGCACGTACCCGGAGGTGAGCAATTGCCGAAGTCCGCGCTCCCCGGACCTCACTCGTGACTTTGAACGGAGAGACATCATGACGAAGATCGCAATGATTGCCGCAGCGCTCGCCGTCACGGCGACAGCGGTTTCCCCGGCGTTCGCGGCCATGCCGCAGGGTCATCAGCCCGGCGCCCCCGTCAGGCAGGGCAGCTACTGCTGGCAATACACCAGCAGCCTCGGCCACGGCTTCTGGACGCCGTGCAGCGGGTACCGCGCCTCCGTGGCCCTCGCCGACGGCGACGGCAACGGCGGCGGCGGCGGCGGCGGCGACAGCGACGCCGACCGCTGACCTCCCGGATCGGCCGCCCGCATCAGCAACAGCCCCGGCTCACCCGCGCCGGGGTTGTCCCTGGCTGGTGGCGGCTGCTTGCCGGAATCAGGCTGAACGCGCGTGAACGCCCCGAATTGACGGGCGTAAACGTGCGAAATTTTGCCAGAAAATGGTCGGAGTGGCAGGATTTGAACCTGCGACCCCCTCGTCCCGAACGAG
>CAZUDR010000104.1:0-9144 GCA_964618715.1 uncultured Undibacter sp.
GACGGCAATGAAACCTGGCTGGTGCTCGGCGGCGGCGGACTTTGGGTGGCCTTTCCTCAGGCCTATGCGGTGATCATGCCCGCACTCTACATACCGGTCATCGTCATGCTGCTTGCGCTGATTTTCCGCGGGGTGTCGTTCGAATTCCGCACCGTCTCGCGCAGCAAGACCTGGCTGAATGTGGCGTTTACTTCAGGTTCCACTCTCGCCGCTTTTGCCCAGGGGGTAATCCTTGGAGGACTGATCCAGGGCATTGCCGTGAGCAACGGCGAATTTGCCGGCGGCCCGCTTGACTGGGCGACGCCCTTTGCCTTCCTTTGCGGCGCGGCGATCGTCGCCGGATACGGGCTGCTCGGTGCCACGTGGCTGAACATGAAAACGCTCGGGCCGGTCGCCGAGCGCGCGCGCGGACAGGCGAAAATCCTGCTGCTTGTCGTGCTTGCCTTCATGGCGGCGGTCAGCCTGTGGACACCGCTCACAGAACCGCGGATCGCCGCGCGGTGGTTTTCACTGCCCAATTTCTATTATCTGTGGCCCGTACCTGTCGTAACCGCACTCGCCGCATACGGCCTCTGGCGCTGGATCACGAACGGGCGCGACGCACTGCCGTTCATTGCAACCATCGCGCTCTTCCTGCTCGGCTATCTCGGGCTGGTGATCTCCAACTTCCCCTATCTGGTGCCGCCGACCTTGACAGTCTGGGATACCGCCGCATCGCCAAAGAGCCAGATGTTCATGCTCGTCGGCACAATGGCGCTATTGCCGATCATCCTCGGCTACATCGTGTTCGTGTACTGGCTGTTCCGGGGCAAGGTGCACGAGGGCGAAAGCTATCACTGAAGCTGGCTGGTGCTCTGTTCCGGTCTCAGCATCGCCCAGCCGACGCGGATAAGCGGCAGGAAGCCCTGCACGGTGCGGGCGAAGGAACGCGGCACTTCAGGCACCATTTCGGGAAACTGCTTCTTCAGTGAATCCGGCGGCGTATTGGTTTTTTCTGCCGCCGGCCAGACCAGCACTCCGCCCTTGCTGCGCATCTCCTCCGCCGTGACCCAAGGACTGTATTGGGGCGCCCACGCAAAGTAGACGCGCGGGCGACTGGGCGCGGCCAGCGCGACGAGCGGCGCGATGCGCGGATCGCCGCTGACGTAGGGGAGCGGCGTGCCGGTGCGGCGCTCGTAGGTATCGGCGAAGAACACGCCCTCCTTGCCCGCGGGCAATGCGACCTTGGGATCCACGGGCGCGACCCACGGGAGGACCGCGAGCCCGAGCACGGCGAGGGCCGGCGGCGCGACCAGCAGACCGACCCACGCCGACGACACCAGTCGCTCGCGATAGAGCAAAACGTGGTCGCCGGCGGCAACAATCACGGCCAGCCCCGACAGCACCAGCAGCGGGGTCGGCATGGCGAGCGGTCCCAGCCGCCGGCTGGCGAAGGCAACCGCAATGGCAATCGCCGCCGGCGCCAGCGCAAACAGATAGACATAGGCCCGTGCATAGGGCTCGACCGGCGCGCGATCGATCTCGGGCGGGCGCTCGCGTCGCAAACGGGGGCGAGGCCACCCGCTGGCGAGCGATACGAGGAGCAGCAGGCCGAGATGGGTCAGCACAATAATGCCGATGAGCCGCAGCCCGGGCGACGTCGCACCAGCGGCTGCGATCGTGTCGTTGATTCCGGCGACGACGATCTCGCGCGCATTCCGCAGCCAGATCAGATGCGGAAACAGCACGATGAATGTAAGCGGAAGCGACAACCACGGTTCCGGCGTCATCAGCGCGCGGCGCCCGCGCGGCATGGCCAGGGTGAAAAGGACGAGCAACGCGACCAGGATCAGTCCGACATAGCTAGTCAGCAGCAGCACGCCGAGGTCGACCGCAAGCAGGAACCAGTAGCCGCGCCGGTCCTCCCCGACTGCGCGCCAGTAGAACAGGAGCGCCAGCGCCCAGACCGGCGCAGCCATGACCGCCGGACCGAAGTCCGGGCTCGGCACCGTGAACACGGTCACGCCAACCATCAGCAGCACGGCGAGCACGGCATGGCGCGTACCGACGACGGAACGGCCGAGCGTGAATACGGCCCAGTAGGTGAGCACGATGCAGCCCTGGGCCAGTGCGTAGAGGCCGAAGGAACCGGCCAGGCGGTAGGCGAATTCGCCGAGCCAGAACGCAAGCGGCGGGCCGAGATAGCTGCCGAGTACGAATTCGTGGCCGATTGCGAGCAGCATCGGCACATTGCCGGGCGGCGCGCTGTAAAACAGGGTGGGGATGAGGGTCCACAGCGCCGCCTGCGTCAGAGCCACGGTCCAGAATACGACCTTGGGCCGCCCGCGCAGGAATTCGACGATCAGCGAGACGTAGTGCATTGGCCCGAAGCGGGTGGAACGACGCAGGCGGGCAGGAATAGAGAAGGCGGGCTAAAGAGGCAACAACTCGGCGATCACCTCGTCGGAAACGCTACCTTCGAGGGCGGCCAGCCTGGCGGCAACCGGGGCAAAGGACTTGCGGTGATGGATGGTGGGGCCGAGGCGGCGTAATGCGTCAAAATGCTCCGGCACGCTGTAGCCCATATGGCGCTCGAAGCCGTAGCCGGGATGGGCAAGACCCAGCCGCGCCATCAGCCGGTCCCGGGTCACCTTGGCGACAATCGAGGCGGCCGCGATCGACAGCACCAGGGCATCACCGGACACCACCGCCTCGCAGTCGCAGTCGCAGTCGATCCTGTTGTTGCCGTCGACAAAGACGAGGCGTGGCCTGACCGGCAGCGCCTTCACCGCACGGGTCAGCGCCCACAGTGACGCGCGCAGGATGTTGTCGCGGTCGATGCGCGCGGTCGAACCGAAAGCGACTGACACCTCCGCCGTCGCACAAATCTTCCCGTAGAGCTTTTCACGCGCTTCCGCATCGAGCTTCTTGGAATCGTTGAGACCGCGCGGAATACGCCCGGGATCCAGCACTACGGCGGCGGCCACCACCGGGCCGGCCAGTGGTCCCCTGCCCGCCTCGTCGCAGCCTGCCACCGGCCAGATACCGCTGTTGAGCGCGCGCCGTTCGCGGCGGAAACTCGGCCGCAGCACCGGCTCGCCGAGCGGCAACTGCTGCGACTCCCTCGTTTTGACCGCCGGTTTGGCCGGGCTGATTGCAGGTCTTGCGGCGGCCTTGGTCTTTCGTTTCGGCTTGTCGGCCATGCGGCGATGAGGACGCGGGAGCCGCGCGGAGTCAACGGCGGAGCGAATCAAACAGTGGATGACGGGGATTGGCACCGCATTCGGGCCCGGATGTGACGCGGAACTTCGCCGCGGCGCGGGCGTTCGCTTCCCGATATCCTGCGCATTCACGGGGGCTGACGAATGATTCCGGCCTGGTTGCATTTTTTGTCGATTGTTGCGCTGCTCACCGGTCTTGTTTCCGCACTGATCATCCTGATCGACATCACCCGCCATCCCCAGCACATGGGAATCATGAACGCGGTGTGGCCGGTGGTGGCGCTGTTCGCCGGCCCCATCGCATTGTGGGGCTACTTCAGGTACGGGCGCCTCGCCACGCAGGACGCGATGATGCCCGCGATGGCAAGGGGCGAGACGCCGCCCGCGAAGAGGCAGACACCGTTTTCCGTGATGGTCGGCAAGGGTGCGGCGCATTGCGGTTCCGGCTGCACGATCGGCGATATCGTTGCCGAATGGCTTTGCTTCGCCGTACCGGCCGTCGCGGTGTGGTTCGGCTGGAAGTCGATCTTCGCCGAGAAAATGTTCGCCGTGTGGGTCGTCGACTACATCTTCGCCTTCGCCATCGGCATCATATTTCAGTATTTCACCATCGCGCCCATGCGCGGGCTGTCCTTCGGACAGGGGATCATTGCCGCGCTGAAGGCAGACACGCTTTCACTCACCGCCTGGCAGGTCGGCATGTACGGCGTCATGGCGCTGGCGCAATTTCTCTATTTCAGGCCGTTGCTCGGCAAGATGCTGGAGGTGAACACGCCGGAATTCTGGTTCACCATGCAGATCGCCATGCTCGCCGGCTTTGCCACCAGCTATCCGGTGAACTGGTGGCTGATCCGGGCAGGAATCAAGGAAGCAATGTGAGGATTCGTCCGCAGGCTGCACCGCGACAGCGGGCGATGCGGACCCGGCCCGTTGCAAGGCCAGGTCCTGTTCAGCGGGCGAGCTCAGCAGCCGGCGACGCACTTGCCGTCGCCGTCGAACTCCATGGTCTTGCCGCTCAACGGCACGTGCGCCGGCACCTTGACCGCATCAATGAACGTCGCCGTCCTGGTGTTCGGCAGCACCTTGCCGTCCTTGGTCGACGCCTGATTGGCGTGCGAGGGGATCACGGCGTTCGGCTTGACCAGTTCGTTGATCACATAGGCCGCTTCCTTCGGGCCCGTGGTGAAGACGTCACCGATGTTGATGACGGCGAGATTGGCGCCGAGCTGTTGCCGGACCACCATGTCCTGCTCGGCCGTCACGCCGGTATCGCCCGAAAGATAAACCGTAAGCCCGTTGGAGAAGCGCACCACATAACCGCCGGGCGGGCCGACATAGGCGGTCAGGCCGTTGGCCTTCATTTGCGCGGCGAGGTCCCCGGTCAGGAAGGCCGGATTGATTCCGTTGGTATGGACCGCCGGCACGCTCCAGATCGAGACACCGCCAACCTTGTTCATGGCGCCGAAGCGAAGAATGACCACCTGCGACTTGTCGCCGCCGGCCGCCGGGATGCGGGCGCCGAACCAGCTGTTCATCTCGCCGCCGACGAAGAACTTCGCCTTCTTGGCGACGACGATCTTTTCCATGTTCGAGCTCGGCACATCCTTGACCGACAGTTGCGGCCGGCCGCACTCGCCCGCGTTGGCTTCCGCCACGTGCTGGTCGCCAAGATGGTCACCGTGCACGTGGCTCAGCAGCACGCCGTCGATGTTGCCGAGCCTGGGATCGTCCGCGCCGCGCACGGTGCGCCCGGCGTCGTAGAGAATGCGCGTGCCGTCAGGATCCTCAAAAATCATCGCCCGGTCGAACATGCAGAACTCGCCGTCGTGACTGCCGAGCGGGGTAATTTTGACATTGGCCGACATGGCAGGCTGCGCGGCCAAACCGATCAGCCCGACCAATACCGCAACGAATGACGAAGTGCGGATCATAGGGTCCTCCCAGACCATTTTTGCTGACGAGATGAAGGATGCTCGCGGCTCTTCCGGCCGACGTTCTGAAACGATTGATCCTTCGGGAGTCAGGATGCATGGTTTTAACATTGCTCGCAAGACGAGAGGCTTGCGACAAATACTCACCCTCGCCGAGCGCGTTGCGGAAACGAATCTCTCTGATGCAAGCAAAGAGGCAAAAATTTTTTCAGTGACGCGCGGAATATTTGCCCGTTTCGCGGCCGGCTAGTCCGGCAGCAGCGGTCTACAGTCGTCCGACAGCGGAAATCCCGGATTGTGCGCGACCTCCCAGAGATGACCGTCGGGATCGGTAAAATAGCCGGCATAGCCGCCCCAGAACGTCTTCTGCGCCGGTTTCGGTACCGTGGCGCCTGCGTGGCGTGCGCGTTCGATCGCCGCATCGGCCTCGGCTTCCGCGCAGCAGTTCCAGGCAAGCGCCACGCCCCGAAAGCCTGCACCGTCATCCGGCACGGCGGCATCCTCGGCCAGGCCCGCTCTCGGGAAGACCGCCAGCGCGCAGCCCCTGGCCTGGAAAAATCCGACGCCCTCTGCCGACTTTACCCTGCGCCGGAATCCGAGCGCTTCGTAGAAGGCAATGCTGCGCGCAAGATCGGACACACCGAGCGTGACCAGCGACAGCGCCGCTTCCGGCCCGTTCATTGGTCGAACAGGCTCAGTTGCGCGCTGTCAGGCCTTGGGTGCCGGAAATGCGCGGTGGTGAGTTTCGATTTCGACTCGTTCAGTCCCAGCCTCTCGCAGGCCACCTCGAAGCGCCGTCCGATCATCCACGCGTAGGGACCCGTTCCCTTCATGCGCTCGCCCCACTTCGAATCGTAATCCTTGCCGCCGCGCATGTCGCGGATCAGTCTGAACACGTGCTCCTCGCGGTGCGGGTAGTTCTCTTTCAGCCATTCGCTGAACAGGTCGCGCAGTTCGAGCGGCAGGCGCAGCATTACGTAGCCCGCCTCGCGCACGCCGGCGGCGTGGGCAGCGTCGAGTATGCGCTCGATCTCCATGTCGTTGAGCGCCGGAACGACCGGCGCCACCATCGCCGAGGTCGGCACGCCTGCCGCGCTCAGCCGCCGCAGCGTCTCCAGACGCCGCATGGGCGTGGCGGCACGCGGCTCCATCCTGCGGGCCAGCCCGGCGTCGAGCGTCGTCACCGACAGCGCGACCTTGACGAGATTGCGCTCGGCCATGCGGGCGAGGATGTCGAGGTCGCGCAGCACCAGCGCCGATTTGGTAACGATACCGACCGGATGGCCGGCGCCGTCCAGCACCTCCAGGATCCGGCGCATCACCTGGTACTTGCGCTCGATCGGCTGGTAGGGATCGGTATTGGTGCCGATGGCGATGACGCGCGGCCTGTAGCCCGGCGCCGCAAGCTCGCGCTGCAGGAGCTCCGCGGCCTCCGGCTTGACGAACAGTCTGGATTCGAAATCAAGTCCGGCCGACAGGCCAAGGTACGCGTGGGTCGGCCGCGCGAAGCAGTAGACGCAGCCGTGCTCGCAGCCGCGATAGGGATTGATCGAGCGGTCGAAGCCGATATCCGGCGAATCATTGCGCGTGATGATCTTGCGGCTGGCATCGACTGACACCGTAGTCCTGAACGGCGGCAGCTCTTCCAGGCTGCTCCAGCCGTCGTCGAAGGCGACCCGCGCCATCGGCTCGTAGCGGCCGGTTGTATTGGACAGCGCTCCGCGGCCGCGCCGCCGTTCATGATCGACCACGAGGCCGAGCAATCCGGTGGCGTCGTCGACGTATTCACCCGCCGGCGTCCGGGGCAGCGGAGACGCCGGCGGGTGCTTCAAGGCTGCGGTTGATCGAGCCATGGCGGCACCCTAGCGACCGGACGTGAACGAAACAAGAACATTATGAAAAGCCCACAATTTCAGCATTTCCTGCCTCCATCTCGTGGCCCTCGATCGGAATCCCACATGATATGGTGCAATCCATCCGGGGGCGGCGGGTTCCATGCTGACGGCGATCATTGCCACGCACGAATCGGAGCGCGCGCTGGTGTCGACGCTGGCAGCGCTTGTGCCGGGCGCCACCGCCGGCCTGATCAAGGAAGCCGTGGTCGCCGACGGCGGATCGCGTGACGCCACGGCGGAAGTGGCCGACTACGCCGGCTGCCGCTTCATCGGCTCGCAGGAATCGCTGGGTGCACGGTTGCGGGAGGCGGCGCAAACGGCACGCACGCCCTGGCTGATGTTTCTGCGCGCCGGCTGCGTGCCGGAGCCCGCCTGGGTCACCGCCGTCGAGCGCTTCATGGTGGCGGCCGAGGACGGCAAGGGACGCGGGGCCGCCGTGTTCCGCCTGGCGGGCCTGCCGGACGGGGTGCGGCCGGGCCTGGCCGAATTCGTCGGCCTCCTGCGCATGGCTTTCGGCAGCGGACCGAGGCCGGAACAGGGGCTGCTCATCGCCAGCGAGCTCTACCGTCAGCTCGGCGGTCATCCCGACGGCGCCGACGCGGAAACCGCCATGCTGCGCAGGCTCGGCCGCCACCGCGTCGCCCTGCTGGCCGCCGTCGCCCAGCCCGCGGCGTGACCGGACAGATACTTGACTTTGTCAACTAACGGTCCGAGGCTGCCGTTGCCATGGCCGCCGCCCGCACCGACCGGCAGCACGTCGCCGCCGTGCGCCGCTTCAACCGCTTCTACACGCGGCAGATCGGGTTGCTGCGGAAAAACTACCTCGATACGCCCTACTCGCTTGGCGAGATGCGCGTGCTTTACGAGATCGCGCATGGCGGGACGCCGACTGCGAGCGATATCTGCCGCGCGCTCGACCTCGACGCCGGCTATCTGAGCCGCGTGCTGCGAAATTTCGAACGGCGCGGGCTGGTCGCACGCAAGCAGTCCAGGCGCGACGCGCGGCAAAGCCACCTCGCCCTCACCGCACGTGGCGTCAGAACATTCGGGCCGATCGAACGGCGCAGCCAGCGCGACGTCGCGACGATGCTCGGAAAGCTCACACCGTCCGATCAGACAAGGCTGGTTGCGGCGATGCAGACCATCGAGGCGCTGCTCGGGGAGCAAGCGGCAGGAACGGCCGCCGCGCTCCGCCTGCGTCCGCCGCGTTTCGGTGATTTCGGCTGGATCGTCAGCCGGCACGCGGAACTCTACGCGTCGGAATACGGCTGGACGGAAAATTTCGAGGGTCTGTGCGCGCAGATCGTCACCAACTTCATCAACAACTACGACGCGGAACGCGAGCGCTGCTGGATCGCGGAGATGGACGGCGGGAATGTCGGCTGCGTCATGCTGGCGAAGGACCGCGAACCGGACGTCGCCCGCATCCGGCTGCTGCTGGTCGATCCCAAAGCGCGCGGGATGGGACTGGGCCACCGGCTGGTGGGGGAATGTGTCGGCTTCGCACGCAAGGCCGGCTACCGGCGGGTCACGTTATGGACCCACAGCGTTCTCACCGCCGCCCGCCGTGTCTACGAAAAGACGGGCTTCACGCTCACGCGAAGCGAACAGCGCCACAGCTGGGGCAAGGACGTGGTGGCGGAATTCTGGGATCTGGACCTGTAGAAACCTGCATTCGACTGTCATTGCCCGCGATAGCGGGCAATCCGGCAATCACGATACTTTCGGAGATGACCGGTCGCCCGCTTTCGCGAAGGACGACAACGGTGCGGCTATACCGTCGACCCTTGCGCCTTCTCCCGCCGCATGTGCTCGTCGAGCCGCGGCAGGATCTCGACGAAATTGCACGGCCGGTAGCGGTAGTCGAGCTGGTGCACCAGGATCTCGTCCCAGGCGTCCTTGCAGGCGCCGGGCGAGCCCGGCAGGCAGAACACGTAGGTCGCATTGGCGACCCCGGCGGTGGCCCGCGTCTGGATCGCCGATGTCCCGATCTTGGCGTGGCTGACGAGCAGGAACAGCATGGCGAAGGCCTCCATGCGCTTCTCGAACAGCGGCTCCACTGCCTCCGGCGTCACGTCGCGGCCGGTGAAGCCGGTGCCGCCGGTGGTGATGACCACG
>CAZUDR010000105.1:0-9034 GCA_964618715.1 uncultured Undibacter sp.
AACCGTCGGAAAAGAAGGCGCGGGAAAAGGCGGAAGCGATCCGCCGGGCCCGCAAGCTTGCGCGCAAGAAGATGCAGCGCGAGGGCCTGCTTCCGTCGAAGCCCCGCCCGGCCCCCGGCCAGGGACGCGGTGCTGCCCGGGCCGGCTGATTTCCCGGGCCCTGCCCTGCAGCGCAGGCTGCGACAGCATTGAGACGCGGTGGCGCGGGCCGGTTTCGCCCGCGCTATTGTTTTTCGGGCCAGCGCACGAGTCACGCGATCGCCGCATTCGGCGCCAGAGTGGCGAGGACGGCCCCGAGCAAAGCGGCAATATCCTGATGACTCTCCCGCCGACCGGATCCGCGCGTGTTCTGCCGGTGCTTGCGCTGCTGGCCGCGCTCGGCGGCTGCGCCAGCGACGGCTTCACCAGCGCGACCACCGGCGCGCCCGAAAGCGAGGACGTGCTCTACGCGACCTCGCCGGCGAATATCGAGTCGCTGACCAATGTGGTACAGCGCAACCCCGATGATCCGCAGGCCTACAACATGCGCGGCACCGTGTTCGGCAAGGCCGGCCGCCACGACGAGGCGCTGACCGATTTCAACAAGGCGATCAGCATCGATCCCGGCTACGCCCAGGCCTATGCCAACCGCGGGCTGGTCTACCGGCAGACCGGCAGGCTCGAGCCGGCGCTGGCCGACTACAACAAGGCGCTGTCGATCGACAACAGCTATGCCAACGCCTATCTCGGCCGCGGCATGGTCTATCGCGCGCGCAGCAAGCCGGCCGCCGCGCTCGCCGATTTCAACAAGGCGATCGGCATCCGCCCCGACAATGCGCAGGCCTATTACAACCGCGGCCTGCTCTACCAGGCGCAGGGCCAGCACAACTACGCCATCGACGATTTCACCACCGCCATCGGGCTGTCGACGCAGCAGGCCGAGCCCTACATCGCCCGCGGCCTGAGCTACCTGGCGGTGAAGAAGGAGAAGAACGCGGCGGACGATCTCGACCAGGCGGTGACCATCGAGCCGCAGAACGTGCAGGCCTGGATGAGCCGCGGCCTCGCCTACGAGCGGCTGGGCGACAAGGAGAAGGCGGCCGGCTCCTATGCGCGGGCGATGAACATCGACGAGAACTACTTTCCGGCAAAGGACGGCTTCCGCCGCGTGGGCGGGCAGCTGGGCCAGGCGTACCAGACGTTCTAGGTCGCGGAATCGTTCACACGCGGCCGTCGCCCGATCGACGCAAGCCGGACAAACAGACGGTGTTGGCCGTGAACCTGCCGCAGCGCGTTGCCGCACTGGTCCATCGCGGACATTGCTTTCGCTTCATCGATGTCCACATGTCCGGTCGCTATTGCCGATCAAGCGGCATCGTCCCTGCAGCCCGAAATGAACGCTGATGAGCGTGCGCGGACATCCCGGACGTGGCAAACCGACACGACACGCGTCAACCGCGCGGCCTTCACACGCCCGCCACCACGAGTTGGCAGTGCCTGGCGCAGCTGCACCACCCGCGTCTCAGGCCGCCTCCTTCAGCGGAAAACCCCCCATGTCGATCAGACGGTAGCGTGCATCCAATGCCGGTGACAGCTTCCGGCGCCGGGTCTCGGGCGCCGAAATCCACATTCTGAGCAGATGGCGTTTGAGATGCGGCTCGTCGTAATCCTCGTACTCGCTGCGCGCATGGAGCATGATCTGGTTGTTGAGGAGCTGGATGTCGCCTTCCTGAAACTCCATCGCGAGTCTGAGTTCCGGGCGTTCGGCGACATCCTGGGCGAAATCGAGCGCCTCGCGCTGCAAGTCGGTGAGCGCCAGGTGCTCGCCCCACCGCTTGACCGACTCGAAGAATACGCGGCTGCAAATGCACGATGTCACCCTGCCGTCGTGCTCGCTGAACATCGGGCACGTATACCAGGGCTGCTCTCCCTGCGGTTCCTCGCCGCGCCAGTCGAGATTGAAAGGCTGGTAGAGGACCTCGAGCAGGTCGGGGCGTTCCTCGCGAATGACATTGTGGACGGTGAGCGCGCTGACGATGTAGCTCGCGCCGCCGCGCTTTGCCGTGCGGCAGCAGAACAGTCCCAGGATGTCGACCGGAAGCAGGTCGGCGTGGAAGTCCATCCTGCGATTGGTCTGATAGGGGCGGACGGTCGCGTCGGTGAGGCTCTTTCCCTCATCGCGGACATGACCGAGCAGATGACCGCGCCGGTTCTGCGAAACGGGACGCCCGAGATGGGTGCCGAGTCCCCAGTAGATGCGCTCGCAGTCCTCGTCGGAATAGTGGTCGCGGGACAGGCCACGGATCAGAACGAAACCGGGACCGTTTGCAAGGCGATCGGAAATCTCGTCGAGCCGTGCCGCCAGCCCGGGGATCGCGAAGTCGTCCTTGCTGAACGGGATTTTCTTGCCCCTCGCCTTGAGCGCCGTGAGTGCGGCATCGACCGCGGCAATTTCGGCCTCCGTGAAACGCATGATCCAGCTGTCGTCATTCTGGATCTCGGGGCCCTTCCATGCGGCGGGGTCGGTGATCAGTTTATGCCCGGAGTCTGTCACGAATGCCTCCATCCCGAACGCGCGGTGCCTGTCTTCAACCATACCAAACTGGACGCACAGGGATATCTCCAAAGCGCGCAAGACGGACGGGTCAGAAGCTGCCGCCGGTGCGCCATCCTGAATCGCCGCCGCCACGGCGGCCGCCGCCCCACGTGTCGAGGCCGCCCCGGCCCCAGTCCGGCCACGGGGACTGTCCCCGCGGATTGCCAAAGTCGCGATTCGAGCGACGCCGGGGACCGCGGTAATCGCGGCGGAACATGTCATCGAGCGATCCGCCCTGCATGGTGCCGGCCAGGATTCCGCCGATGATGCCGCCGATGATGTCGCCGGCATCGCTGCGGAATGTGCCGCGCGGGTCGTCGTAGCCGCCGCGCCTGGCGCGGTCCCTGGCGCCTTCAAGCTCGCTGCGCCGCCGCGCCAGTTCGCGCATCTCGGCGCGGATCTGCGCCACTTCCTCGTCGGCCTTCTGCAGCTTTTCGCGTGCCGCCGAGATCGAGGCGATTGCCCGGTCGTCGGCGCCGGTCGCGGTGCGCGCCGCCTCGCGATAGAGCTCCCGCAGGTTCTCGCGCGCGAGCGCAGCGGCGAGCAGCCCGACGGCCTCGTTCAGAACGACATCGTCGCCGGTGGCGGCCAGCTTCTGCCGCTCGTCCTCGATCCGCTGCAGTTCACCGGTGATCTTCAGCACTGTCTCGCCGGCGGCCTTGGCCTGCGCCTGGGCGGTGGCGAGACGCGCCTCGGCCGGCTCGACGCCGCCGGCGACCAGCGCCGCACGTTCCACCCCGGCCAGCTGCTTCTGCGCCGCGGCCACGTCGTTGTGCTTGTTGGTGGCGTGTTCGCGCAGCCGCCTGGGGATCTCCTGCAGCATGGCAAAGTTTGCGCGCGCCGCACGGTAGCCGATCAGGCGGGCGACCTTGCGGTCGAAGTACCGCACAAGCGAGCCGCTGCGGTCATCGGCCTCGCCATGCTTCTTGCGCCACAAATACATGAAAATCGGATCGTCCTCGTAGGGCTTGCGCTTGGCCGCGAGGTCGGTCTCGGCGTTGGCGGCCTTTTGCTCCGCATTGGCGGCCACTTTCTCCGCCGCCCCGAGCGCGCTGTTCGCCGCCTGCCAGCCTGCGTCCGAACGGACCTCCTGCTCGGTGCGCTGGCGCAGCTCGTCCAGCGCCTCGACCGCGTCGGCCAGATCCTGGTCGCGTTCGTGCTTGGCCGCCTCGGCCTCGCCGAGGGCGGCCTGCGCCTGGTCGCGCCGGCGCGCCAGCGCCTCGATCTCCTGCCGGCGGCCGTCGATCATGGCCAGCGCGCGGCGTTCGGTGGAGTCGAGATCCTTGACCACGCGGCTGCTCATCATGGTGTCGAGCCTGACCCGCGCCAGCGCGCGAAAACCGTCGGTCTCCGTCTGGCGCAGCCGCGACGCATCGTCGATCGCCGAGCGCAACGCTGCATCGAGCCGGCCCTCATTGGCGCGGGCGGCGCCAATGGCCCGTTCGATCGAGGACAGCGCGTGACGACCCGTGAACATCACCAGCTGGTTATCCGGCCTTCGAGCGCCGGCATGAGAAAGTCGGGCTCAAGGTACCCGCGGCGCTTCTCGGCCATGCGGGCGTTCTGCACGATTCCGTTGCGGGCCTTGTCGGCCCGCACCTGCTGAAACGTCGACTCCGGCACGCGCACCGCGAAGCGCGAGACGGTTTCGGTCTTGCCGGTTTCGTCGTTGCGCACGGACAGCGGCACCGGCTTGCCCGCCGCGTCGACCGCGTCGACGACAATGTAATAGGCGCGCCCGGCGAAGCTCGGATGCTCGCGGAAAAAGCCGGTCTGGTCCTGCGGCCGTCCGGCGATGCGCAGCGCGTAGTCCTGCCGCAGCGTCGACGCCAGCGTGTCCAGTTCGGCCAGCGCGTTGCGGGCCTCCGCCGCATTGCCGCGGTCGAGCGCGATCCTGCCCTGCGCCAAGACGGCGTCGGCCCGCTCCCGCGCCGCAGGCACGCGCGCTTCCGCCGCGACCGCCTTGTGCGCGGCGGCGAGATCGCGCGGCAGGGTGACGGCGAGCTCGGTGCGCGCGGCTTCCGCGCTGCGCTCGCGCGGCTTGACCACGGCAAACTGCCAGACGAAGACGGCGACGACGAACGTGCCGAGCACGCCGGCCGCCCACGCCGCATAACGCCCGCGCTTCACCCAGATCGTCGCCAGCCTGCGGCCGAGGCCGGCCCGCGGCGGCGTGTAGACGAAGCGGTCTTCCTTCAGCGCCTGCACGCCCTCCCTGATGATCCGGTCGGGGACCTCGATGCCCTGGCTTTCGTAGAGGGCGCGCAGCCGCTCGATCAGCTTCGCCTCGCGCGCCTCCTCGTTGAGCTCGCGCTCGACCACCTGCTCGCGATGGCGCAGCGTGTCGACCACGTCCATCGCCAGCATCACGTCATCGAGGGTGGCGGGCCGCGTGGCAGCCTCGTCCTTGCCCCCGGCAACGTCGGCCGTGGCGGTCAAAGCGGCAGTGCCTTGCCGTCGGCGACCAGCTTGGCGATCCGCCGCTTGCCGTCCTCGACCGCGTCACGGATCTCGGCCGAGTTCGTGGTGGCGAGCGTGCGCATCTCGGCGATGATCTCCTGCGAACGCACCTGGTAGTTGACCACAGAATCGACGAGCTTCTTGACCGCGTCGGCGCGGATGGTCGGCCCGTAGCCGGCCCTGACCGCTTCCTCCTGCACCTTGGTGCCGATCTCCGACAGGGTCTCGAGCGATTTCGACATGCCTTCCTTCATGGCGTTGAGCGTCGCCGTCGACTCGTGGAGGCCAAACATGCCCGTGAACGACGCCTTCAGCGCAGTCAGCACCGAGTCATTGGTCGAGAAGAAGGTGATCGACTGGGCGTAGATGCGCTCCTTGGCGGTGGTGGTCTGCTGCAGCCGCGCCATCACCACCTCCGACGTGTTGTAGGAAATGGTGAGGTTGTCGGAGAGGTCCTTGGCGATCTGGTAGCGCTTCTCCTCGTCCTGCACGCGCCGCAGCTGCTCGTCGCGCGCGAGTTCCAGCCGCGCGCGATCCGCCGGCTCGCTGCCGGAGAAATTGGCTACCCTGGCGGACGCCTTCTCCAGTGCATTGCGCGCGGCATCGAGCTTCGCGGTTGCGGTCTTGAGCACCTCGAGCGCCAGCACCTCAGCCTGCTTGAGCGCGCCGCGATAGTCGCGATACGCCTCGAGGATCACGTGTTCGCGCTCGACCTGGTCGCGGGTGTCCTTGGTGACGTCGAGATAGACGTCCTTCAGCTCGTCGAAGCGGTCGGCGACGTCGCCGCGCGCGATCTTCATCCAGACGTTGGAGACGCGCTCGAGCAAATCGATCTTGCTGTCGTCGAGCTGGTCGAGCAGGCGCTTGGAATCCTCGCGGATGGAATCAAATCCGGCGGTGATCGCCTGGTAGCGCTGGCCGATCTCCATGCCGGCGATCTGCTCGCGCACGACCTCGTTGAAGACCGAGGCCTGCCCCAGCGTGCGGGCGATGATGTCGATCTTTTCGGGCTCCAGGTCGGATATCTTCTCGAGCAGCGCGTTGATCGGCGCCGGCTCCGCCTTGTCCGGCATCAGGCCGACGTCGCGCAGGGCGCCGACGGCCCGGTCGAGATACTGCAACGGGCTGCGGACGACGGCCTTGCCCGTGGCCGGTTTTTTCGCGGGCGGTTTGGCTGCGACGGGTTTGCTCGTGGCCGGTTTGCGATTGCGGGTGCGGGCGGCGGCTTGGCTCATGGCTGGCCTCCAGTGGCTGCGCGACGAATGCGGGTGACGGGCATTTTCGCGCCGGTCCGCGAGGTTGACGACTTGGACCTTGGGCCTAATCCCTTGGTCCATGGGCATAGCCCCTTGGTCCAACTAGACCGGCGATCTCTTCCGGTCTCCCATCCGGTTGTCGAAGCAACCCGGCGCAGCGCGAACAGACAGTCACAACCCCGATCGATGCCAGGGCGCGCGCCATCGCGCCGGACGAGCCCGGCGTCTCAGGAGGCAAACATGGGACTGATCGACCTTCTCAATGGAATGCAGGGTGACCCGCGTGGAACACGTGTTCCGGGCGCGGATAGCGGCAACATGACGCCGATCGCGACCGCGATTCTTGGTCTGCTCGCCAGCCAGGCGTTTCAGGGCTTCACCGGCGGCCAGCCGACTGCCCGACCGGCGAGCGCCGGTCCGAACCGGACGAACCGACCCGTGAATGCGGGCCAGCCGGGCAACGGCGGCGGACTTGACGATCTGCTCGGCGGATTGGGCGGGCTTTTCGCGGGCGGTGCTGCCGGCAGTGCGCTGAGCGGCGGTCTGGGCGGGCTGCTGAACCAGCTTCAACAAGGCGGCCAGGCAGAGACTGCGGCTTCGTGGGTCGGCACCGGACCCAACAGGGAAATAGCTCCCGACGATCTGGCCGGCGCCCTCGGCGCCGACAGAATCGACGCGCTGGCAGTGCAAACCGGCATGCCGCGCGACGAACTGCTCCAGGGGCTCAGCCGGTACCTGCCCCAGGTGGTCGACTGGTTGACGCCGGATGGCCGCGTGCCGACCGAGCAGGAAGCATCGCGACTGATCTGATTTCCGGGGCCGGGAGCGCATCACACCGGCAAATACGAATCTTCACAGGCAGCAAGGAGCAACTCCGATGAGTGTGTTTGGAAGTATCATGAGCGCCATTTTCGGACCCGGTTCGGCGCAGGCGAAGGCGGCGCCGGCAGAACCGGTGAGTCTTGCCGCAACCGGACAGGCAGGTGGCGCGGCTACGGCAACTGCGGCGCCGCCGCAAACGGTCCAGACGGTCGATGTGGCGGAAATTGTCGACAAGGCTGCTGCGGCAAAAGGCGAGAAGCTTGCATGGCGAACGTCGATCGTCGACCTGATGAAGGCGCTCGGACTCGACAGCAGTCTTTCAGCGCGCAAGCAACTGGCGAAGGAACTCGACTACTCCGGCGATACGAAGGATTCCGCCACCATGAATGTCTGGCTGCACAAGCAGATCATGGCCAGGCTC
Source organism: uncultured Undibacter sp. (assembly GCA_964618715.1). Lineage (GTDB taxonomy): Bacteria > Pseudomonadota > Alphaproteobacteria > Rhizobiales > Xanthobacteraceae > Pseudolabrys. Next base: position 7,535 of record CAZUDR010000105.1, read on the forward strand.
GCGGCCAATGGCGGCAAGCTGCCGAGCGATATAAAGGCCTGAAGTACCCCTGGCGGAGGTCACGATGGTCAGGGCGGACCGGCGGCCAACATGCCGTCGAGGTCCGCCTTGCCCGTTAGCCGATGTGACACTCGCGCCCGCTGATGTGCGTTACCGGAGGTATCGCGGACTTGGAGCAGACGTGTGAAGTCCGCGTGTGACCCGAAGCAGACTCTCGAGGCGGCGCCGTCCCCTGGCGGGCGGACATCAGGCTGCTGACTCGTGAGCGCAATCGCCCCGGCATCGGGCAACCTCCGCGGGCTTCTTGCACAGATCGAAACGCGCCGATCATGTCGTGATCGGGGCAATTGCACCCGCACGAGAGAGACCGTAGGCTCAATCCTATAGTGCGTACCAGTCCATCGGGATGGAGAGAATTCGTGCTGATACGTCATGTTGCGATCGTGGCTGCCATGGCCGCCCTGCTCGGTCCCGCGCAAGCCCAGGTCGACGAGAAGCTGGAGATGCTGCGCGGCGGCGCCCCGGAAAAGGGCGTCTACAACCTCCTCGGTTTCGACGGCACCGGCCTCGGCCCGAAAACCGTGCCCTATCAGAGCAAATATGCGCCGGGCACCATCGTCATCGAGACGACGAAGCGGCGGCTCTATCTCATTCAGGAGAAAGGCTCCGCGATACGCTACGGCATCGGTGTGGGCCGGGCCGGCTTCCAGTGGAAGGGCACGCACAGGATCACCGCGAAAAAGGAAAATCCGCCCTGGACGCCGCCGCCGGAGATGATCGCGCGGCAACCGGATGTGCCGCGGCACATGAAGGGCGGCGATCCGCAAAATCCGCTCGGCACGCACGCGATGTACCTTGGCAGCACGCTCTACCGGATCCATGGCTCTCCCGATCCCAACTCGGTCGGCGAGGCGGAATCGTCCGGCTGTTTCCGGATGAGGAACATGGACGTGGTCGATCTCTACGCCCGGGTATCGGTCGGCACCACCGTCGTGGTGAAGTGAGAGGTCGCCAAATCAATCGCGCCGACAGACCCGGATCAAGGAGGACACGGCCTGGCCGCGTCCGTCGCTATTTCGCGGCGCCGCCGGCCTGGGCCTTGAGCTGCTCGATCAGGGCCGTGAGCCCCCTGTCGTTTGGCATCATCCGGGCCAGCCGCTGCGCATAGTCCAGCGCCGCCGCGGGATCGCCGGCATCGCGGCTGAAGGTAATGAGCGCCGACAGGGTCTCGCGGTCGCCCGGGTGCCGCGCGAGACTGTCCCTGAGGACCGCAATGGCATCGTCCGGCCGCCCGGCCGAGTTGAGACCGACGGCATAGACATAGGCGTATCGCGCATTGGCCGGATCGGACTCCGCCGCCCGACGCAGCTCGGCGAGCGCCTCGTCATTCTGCTTGAGGCGCACCAGCGTCAGGCCGAGCGCGTGACGGAGTGCGGCATTGTCCGGCAGGACCTCGAGGCCGGCGCGCAGGGTCTTCTCGCTGTCCTCGTTGCGGCCGGT